>NZ_JBOBHU010000014.1:0-168009 GCF_050587665.1 Rhizobium sp. Nf11,1
GAGAAAAACTGGAGCGGGCGAAGGGATTCGAACCCTCGACCCCAACCTTGGCAAGGTTGTGCTCTACCCCTGAGCTACACCCGCTCAATCCGCATCGGTCCGGGGTAGTCGTTGGACCGTGGGCGCCGCCTCGTGGCGACGGGCGCTATATGGCCTAACGGATTTTCAAATGCAACAGGGAAATGACGGAGAAGCGAAGAAAAATTTCGGTGTCCGGCGAGGCAGAGCGGAAAGGGCGCAAAACGGGGGTAGAGCATCGGTTGCGAAGATTGCCAAACATTGTGGACGGACTTAATCAGGACGCCTCGACTTTTCCTTATCTCCGTTCGATGGATTACCCGATGTCCGATAATACCCCCAAGACAAGAGAAGAATTGTTCGCCTTCCTCGACGGGCTCGGCATCGCCCATAAGACAGTGGATCATGCGCCTGTTTTCACCGTGGCCGAATCAGTTGCGTTGCGCGACGCGATCCCCGGCGGCCACACGAAGAATCTTTTCATCAAGGACAAGAAGGACAGGTATTTCCTGCTGACGGTGGAGGAGAATGCCGAGGTCGACCTCAAGCAGGTTCACACCATTATTGGCGGGTCCGGCCGGGTCTCCTTCGGCAGAGCGGAGAAGCTGATGGAGTATCTCGGTGTCATTCCGGGAGCGGTCACTGCCTTCGGCGCGATCAACGACATCGGCGGAAACGTCACTTTCGTGCTCGATGCCGATCTGATGGCCGAGGAAATCATCAACTGCCATCCGCTCTCCAACGATGCGACAACATCGATTGCGAGCGGCGACCTCATCCGTTTCATGGAAGCGACCGGACATAAGCCGCTTGTCTTGAAAGTGACGTCCTGACATACGATTTTAGCGCTACAATGACGCCGGCAGGATCGGCGCGGCGGGAGATACCTATGAGCGGCAGCAACAACCCCTATAACGGTTCCTTCGGAAATCAGATGTCGGCGACGGCAAGCTTCGGCGCTCAGCCGGAAGCGGCGGCTGCGGCCGGCAGCTACATCAGCGACACGACGACTGCGAATTTCGGCAAGGACGTCATTGAGGCGTCGCGCAAACATCCGGTGCTGGTCGATTTCTGGGCGCCGTGGTGCGGTCCCTGCAAGCAGCTGACGCCGGTCCTGGAGAAGGTGGTCAACGAAGGAAAGGGCCGCGTGCGGCTGGTCAAGATGAACATCGACGACCATCCCTCGATTGCCGGCCAGCTCGGCATCCAGTCGATCCCCGCCGTCATCGCCTTCGTCAACGGCCGCCCGGCCGACGGCTTCATGGGCGCGGTGCCGGAAAGCCAGATCCGCCAGTTCATCGATCGCATCGCCGGTCCGGCCGGCGCCGACGAGGCGGCCGAAATCGAAGCCGTGCTGACGGAAGCGGCAGACCTGCTTGCGGCCGGCAATGTCAATGAGGCCGCGCAGCTTTACGGCGCGGTCATGCAGGCCGACCCGGAAAATCCCAAGGCGCTTGCCGGCATGGCCGAGTGCATGATCGCCGCAAACCAGCATCAGCGGGCGCGCGAAGCGCTGACCGATCTGCCGGAAGAGGTCGCGAAGGACGCCGGCATCCAGGCCGTGCTGAAGAAGCTCGACCAGATCGAGGAGGCGCGCAAGCTCGGCGATCCCGTCGCGCTCGAGCGCGAGCTGGCGGCCGATCCCGACAATCACGAGGCGCGGCTGAAGCTTGCCAAGATCCTCAATGTCGAAGGCCGGCGCGACGAGGCCGCCGAACATCTGCTTCTCATCATGCGCAAGGATCGCGCCTTCGACGATGACGGCGCCCGTCGACAGCTGCTGCAGTTCTTCGAGGTCTGGGGCTTCAAGGATCCGGCGACGGTTGCTGCGAGGCGCAAGCTTTCGGCGATGCTGTTCTCCTAAGTTTAGAAAATCTGCCCTTGCGTTTTCGGGCAGGGGCACCACATTCTCGTCAGGACGGGCATGCTCGTTTACAAGGATGCGGGACGGTTTCATGCAAGTCGGTAATGCCAGATACCTGAAGCCGGGCGATCTGCCCGATGCGATCGCCGTCTTCCCCCTGACCGGAGCCCTCCTTCTGCCGGCCGGGCAGCTTCCTCTCAACATCTTCGAGCCGCGTTATCTCGCGATGCTCGACGCAGCGCTCAGCGGAAACCGGCTGATCGGCATGGTGCAGCCGGCGCTCGGCGAACATGAGGACAAGGGTGGCGAGCCTAGCCTGGCCGCTGTCGGCTGCCTCGGCCGCATTACCTCCTTCGCCGAGACCGGCGACGGGCGTTATATCGTGTCGCTGACCGGGGTCTGCCGCTTCCGGCTCCTGGAGGAGAAGGTGACCAGCGATCCCTTCCGTATCTTCCGCATTGCGCCGTTCATCGCCGATCTTTCGGCTGCGAACGAGGAGGAGGCGGTCGATCGCACCGCTCTGCTGACCGCCTTCAAGGCCTATCTCGATGCCAACAAGCTGGAGGCCGACTGGGAGAGCGTCGAGCGGGCGAGCAACCTGACGCTCGTCAATTCGCTCGCCATGATGTCGCCGTTCGGGCCGGCCGAAAAACAGGCGCTCCTGGAGGCGCCCGACCTGAAGACGCGGGCGGAGACGCTGATCGCCATTACCGAAATCGTGCTGGCGCGAGTCTTCGGTGACTCCGATACGGTTCTGCAGTAAACTTCGGCCATGGACGAAAAACTCAGCCGCGTCGATCCGAAACTGCTCGAACTCCTGGTCTGCCCGCTCTCCAAGGGCCGGCTTTCCTATGATCGCGAGCACAATGAACTTGTTTCGGAAAAGGCGCAGCTTGCCTATCCGATCCGCGACGGAATTCCGATCATGCTGGTATCCGAGGCTAGGCGTCTCGACGAATAGCGTGTTTCTTCAAATCACCTAAATCGTCTGACCGGCCAGCAGGCGCGGACTGTCCTTGGCGGTCGTCCCGGCCGCTTGGCCGATGAAGAAGGATTTGAGGCGCGGCAGCCGGTCGACAAGGCCGAGACCGACATCGCGGGCGATGCGGATCGGCATCGCATCGTTGGAGAACAGCCGGTTCAGCACGTCGGTCGTCACGCCCATGCGGAAGGTGTCGAAGCGCCGCCAGGTCTGGTAGCGTTCGAGAATGTTGACCGAGCCGATATCGAGGCCGAGGCGGTCGGCCTCGACGATGGTTTCAGCGAGGGCCGCGACATCCTTGAAGCCGAGATTGAGGCCTTGTCCCGAGATTGGATGGATGCCGTGGGCGGCGTCGCCGGCCAGCGCGAAACGCGGGGCGACGAAGGCGCGGGCAAGCGTCAGGCCGAGCGGAAAGGCGCGCTTGTCGCCGATCACCCTCAGTGCCCCGAGCTTGTGGCCGAAGCGGCGTTCCAATTCCTCCTCGAATACCAGCTCGTCGGCGGCGACCAGCCTGTCGGCATCATGCGTGCGCTCCGTCCAGACGAGCGACGATCGGTTGTTCCTGAGCGGCAGGATGGCGAAGGGGCCGGCCGGCAGGAAGTGCTCCTCGGCGCAGCCGTCATGCGGCCGCTCATGTTCGACGGTCGCGACAATGCCGGACTGGCCGTAGTCCCAGGTGACGGTCCTGATGCCGGCGAGATCGCGCAGCTTCGAGCGCACGCCGTCGCAGGCAACCACCAGCCGGGATTCGAGCATGCTGCCGTCCGAAAGCGTGACGGTGGCATGGCTGTCCTGGGTTTTGAGCTCCGTCGCGGTCAATCCGTGGCGTATGTCGATGCCGAGCCGTTCGCAGGCGCCGCGAAGTGCTGTCACCATGGTGACATTCGGAATCATGTGCGCGAAGGGCCGGCCTTCGGCCACTTCGCCGTCAAAGGTCAGGAAAACCGGGCGAACCGGATCGGAGGTCCTGGAATCGGTGACGATCATCTTGGTGATCGGCTGCGCTTCCGGCTCGATCTCGTTCCAGATGCCGAAGACTTCGAGCATCTTTGAGGCCGCCGCGATGATGGCTGAAGCGCGCGTATCGTTTTTCCAGACATGCTCGGGGGCGGCCTCCACGACCGCGACGTTCAGATGGGGCGCTGCCTGCTTGACCGCGACCGCCGCAGAAAGGCCGACATACCCCCCGCCCACAACCAGCATATCCAGCATCGCGCCGCTCCCGTACCTTGTGCCTCAGATGTGATCTATATAGATCATCGCAACTTCACTTCCTACCGCCGGGAGGCATACAAAATGACGCGCGAGACGAGCGAACCTTCGGCGATGGAGAGGCTGCTTGCGACGCTCGATCTGGAGCCGATCGAGGTCGATATCTTCCGCGGCCGCAGTCCGCAGGCCGGCTGGCAGCGGGTCTTCGGCGGCCAGGTCATCGGCCAGGCGCTGATGGCGGCACAGCGCACCATCGGGGCCAAGCGCTTCGTTCATTCGCTGCACGCTTATTTCATGCGCCCCGGCGATCCCTCGGTACCGATCATCTACCAGGTGGAGCGCATCCGCGACGGATCGAGCTTCAACACCCGGCGCGTCGTCGCTATCCAGCACGGCAAGGCAATCTTCGCGCTGTCGGCTTCTTTCCAGGTCGAGGAAGCAGGCTTCGACCACCAGATCGCCATGCCCGAGGTGGCGATGCCCGAAGAGCTGCTTGGCGAGCAGCAGATCAAGGAGCAATATCTCGCGCATGCACCGGAAGCGATCCGGAAATATTGGGAGCGCGAGCGGCCGATCGAGATCCGTCCCGTCTCGCTGACCCATTATTTTTCCGACAGGAAGCTCGAGCCCCGGCAGGACGTCTGGGTGCGCGCCACCGGTCCGGTTCCCGATGACCGGCTCTATCAGGCGGCGGTGCTTGCCTATCTCTCAGACATGACGCTGCTCGATACGTCGCTTTATGCCCACGGAACGTCCATCTTCGACCAGAGCCTGCAGGTGGCAAGTCTCGATCACTCCATGTGGTTCCACCGACCCTGCAAACTCGACGACTGGCTGCTCTATACGCAGGACAGCCCCTCGGCTTCGGGCGCCAGGGGATTAACCCGCGGGAGCCTGTTCACCCGGACAGGTGTGCTGATCGCATCGGTCGCGCAAGAAGGATTGATTCGGAAAAAGGCAAATGAATAAATAACAGGCATATTTGCAGATTTGCGCATTATTTGTGCGCTTATTGCTCGGTCAATTGCCTGTTTATTGGCATTCCCAATTATAACATTTATTTTTCAATAAGTTAACTTCGGCTTCGAATCTGGCACGTCCTTTGAATGTATATCGCCGGTCGCTGTTCAGGAACGTCAGCGGCAAGGAGAGTCGGCTCCGCGCCGAGGATAACGAAGGATGGGAAACCAGATGAAAATTGTGATGGCTATTATCAAGCCGTTCAAGCTCGATGAGGTCCGCGAAGCCCTTACGGCGATCGGCATTCAGGGCCTGACCGTAACCGAAGTGAAGGGCTACGGGCGCCAGAAGGGGCATACCGAAATCTATCGCGGCACCGAATATGCGGTCAGCTTCCTGCCGAAGCTCAAGATCGAAATCGCGGTTGCATCGGAACTTGTCGACAGGGCGGTCGAAGCCATCGCGGCGTCGGCCAAGACCGGCCAGATCGGTGACGGCAAGATTTTCGTCTATTCGATCGACCATGCCGTGCGCATCCGTACGGGCGAAACCGATTCAGAAGCGCTGTAAGAACGGCAGATCAAGGAGCCTTTTCCAATGTCAATCTCGAAGTTTTCTTCCACCTTTGCGCGCGTCGGCGCTGCATCGGCCGCGCTTCTTGCGCCGGTCGTCGCTTTTGCGCAGGAGACTGCCGCGCCAGCTGCTGCCGCCGCTGCTCCTGCCTTCACCATGGACAAGGGTGACAATACCTGGATGCTCGTCTCCTCGGCGCTCGTCCTTCTGATGACCATCCCCGGCCTTGCGCTTTTCTACGGCGGTCTCGTGCGCGCCAAAAACATGCTCTCCGTGCTGATGCAGGTCTTCATGATCACGGCGGTCGTGTCGCTGATCTGGGTGACCTACGGCTATTCGCTCGCCTTTACCGACGGCGGCTCGCTGAACAGCTTCATCGGCGGCTTCTCCAAGGCCTTCCTCGCCGGCGTCAACACATCGTCGCTTGCCGAAACCTTCTCGAAGGGCGTCGCCATTCCGGAATACACCTTCATCGTCTTCCAGATGACCTTCGCCTGCATCACGCCCGGCCTGATCGTCGGCGCCTTCGCCGAACGCGTCAAGTTCTCGGCCGTCATGCTCTTCGTCGTGCTGTGGGTCACCTTCATCTACTTCCCGATGGCGCACATGGTCTGGTTCTGGGGCGGCCCGAGTTCCTACAGCGCACCGGCCGGCCTGATCTTCTCTTACGGCGCAATCGACTTCGCCGGCGGCACGGTCGTTCACATCAATGCCGGTATCGCCGGCCTTGTCGGCGCCATCATGCTCGGCAAGCGCACGGGCTATAAGAAGGAAATCATGGCTCCGCATTCGATGACGCTGACCATGGTCGGTGCCTCGCTGCTCTGGGTCGGCTGGTTCGGCTTCAATGCCGGCTCCAACCTCGAAGCCAATGGCTATGCATCGCTTGCGATGATCAACACCTTCGTCGCGACGGCCGCCGCCGCCGTGTCCTGGTGCATCGTCGAAAGCCTCGCCCGCGGCAAGGCCTCGATGCTCGGCGGCGCTTCCGGTGCCGTCGCCGGTCTCGTCGCCATCACGCCAGCGGCAGGTTTTGCCGGTCCGATGGGCTCGATCGTTCTCGGCCTCGTCGTCTCGCCGATCTGCTACTTCTTCGTCGACGTCGTGAAGAATAAGTTCAACTATGACGACAGCCTCGACGTCTTCGGCGTGCATTGCATCGGTGGCATCATCGGCGCTCTCGGCACCGGCATCCTCGTCAATCCGGCGCTGGGCGGTGCAGGCATTGTCGACTATTCGACGGCTGATTTTGCCGCCACCTATGCCGGCACGGCAACCCAGGTCTTGAACCAGGCGAAGGGCGTTCTCACCACCCTCCTGTGGTCGGGCATCGGTTCGGCGATCCTCTACAAGATCGTCGATGTCGTCATCGGCCTGCGCGTCTCCGTCGAGGCCGAGCGCGAAGGTCTCGACCTGGCGACCCACGGCGAAGCCGCCTATCACTCGTAATCTCGGCTTTGGGCGCCCGCGTGAGGGCGCCCCACACAGCCCGTCGCGGCTCTCACCAAGAGCCGCTCTTGGCCCGAACCTTCCACCGGTTCGGGCCTTTTTTATTTTCATCGCCGGCATTGGGCACGCCGGAATGCATGGTTAACATCGCTTTAACCCCGCTCTGGTTAGGTAGAGCGGACGCATTTGGCATGGCGAGGCTTCGGCGATTCGCCTGCCCTCAGGCATTGGACGGGTTAGACACATGGCAAGAAGCACGTCGCCGGCAATGGATGGCCGTCCGGATCGGTTCTCCTTCTCGGCATTCATGCTGCGGCAGATCCAGGCACTCATCGGCTTTGCGATCTTTCTGCTGCTGGCTTTCTCAGTTGCGGCGCTGGCGACGTGGAATGTCGCCGATCCGAGCTATTCCTACGCCACTGCCAACCTGCCGACGAATATTCTCGGCTACAGCGGTGCTGCCTTTGCCGATATCGTCATGCAGTTTCTGGGGCTTGCCAGTGTCGTGGCGATGCTGCCGATCGTGGCCTGGGCGCTGACGATGATCTCCGGCCGTCGCTTCGACCGCATTCCCGCCCGCATCGGCGCCTGGCTTGCCGGCTCCGTGCTTTGCTCCGCCGTCATCGGCTGTTTTCCGCCGCCGCTCACCTGGCCGATCCCGAACGGTATCGGCGGCGTCATCGGCGATATGATTCTGCGTTTTCCCGCACTCTTCGTCGGCGCCTATCCCACAGGGACCTTCGCCATGGTCGTCGGCTGCATTTTTGCCGTGCCGACGGCCTGGATGATGCTCTTTGCATCAGGCCTCGTCGGCCGCAGCGAGACCGATGACGAAATCGAGGACGATTACGTCGAGACAACAAGCAAGGCGCGGGTGGTCGGAGACGAGGATGAGGAAGAGGACGAATCGCGCTGGGTCGCTTTCAGCGGCGCGATGACGCATGCCTGGTTCATGAGCCAGGGCCGGCTGCGCCGGCTGTTCGGCATGGGACCGCGCAAGCGGCGCCAGGGTGATTTCGAATCGCCCTATGATTTCAACGACGATGAATTCGGAACGCTGAACGAACCGGTCCGCGCCAAAGCGCCGGCCGTCCGCGGCGAGCGCCTCGAGCCGTCGATGGAGCCGCGCTCGGCTTCGCTCCGCCGCGTCGCCGCGCCATCGCTTTCCATCGACGATGAGGATGAGGAAGACGATCCGCCCTTCGATACCGACATGCCGCCGCGTCCGGCCGACATTCTGCCTGACGACGATGATGACGACTGGATGATCCGTGCGCCGGCAAAAGCCGCCGCCAAGCCGGAGCCTCGCGTCGTCCCGGCGATCACGCGTCCGAAGCCCGGCGCGCGTGTCGAGCGGGAAGCGCAGGGCTCGTTCATTCGTCCCGAGGGCTTCCAGCTTCCCTCGATGCATTTGCTCGCCGAGCCCAGGAACGTGGTGCGCGATTCGACACTGTCGGCCGATGCGCTGGAGCAGAATGCCCGCATGCTCGAAGGCGTGCTCGAGGATTTCGGCGTCAAGGGCGAAATCATTCATGTCCGTCCCGGCCCCGTGGTCACGCTGTACGAACTGGAGCCGGCGCCCGGCATCAAATCGTCGCGCGTCATCGGCCTTGCCGACGATATCGCCCGTTCGATGAGCGCCATTGCCGCCCGCGTCGCCGTCGTGCCGGGCCGCAATGCGATCGGTATCGAACTGCCGAACCAGACACGCGAGACCGTCTATCTCCGCGAACTGATTGCGTCGCGGGATTTCGACGGCAGCAAGGCCAAGCTCGCCATGGCGCTCGGCAAGACGATCGGCGGCGAAGCCGTCATCGCCGACCTCGCCAAGATGCCGCATCTGCTCGTCGCCGGCACCACCGGTTCGGGCAAATCGGTCGCCATCAACACGATGATCCTGTCGCTGCTCTACCGCATGACGCCGGAACAGTGCCGGCTGATCATGATCGACCCGAAGATGCTCGAACTCTCCGTCTATGACGGCATTCCGCATCTGCTTTCGCCTGTTGTCACCGATCCGAAGAAGGCTGTCGTCGCGCTGAAATGGACGGTGCGCGAGATGGAAGAGCGCTACAAGAAGATGTCGAAGATCGGCGTGCGCAACATCGACGGCTTCAACACGCGCGTCGAACAGGCCTTGTCGAAGGGTGAGGTGATCTCGCGCACGGTGCAGACCGGCTTCGACCGCCATACCGGCGAAGCCATGTACGAGACCGAGGAATTCGATCTGAAGCCGATGCCCTATATCGTCGTCATCATCGACGAAATGGCCGATCTGATGATGGTCGCCGGCAAGGATATCGAAGGCGCGGTCCAACGCCTGGCGCAAATGGCGCGTGCGGCTGGCATCCACGTGATCATGGCGACCCAGCGCCCTTCGGTCGACGTCATCACCGGCACGATCAAGGCGAACTTCCCGACCCGCATCTCCTTCCAGGTCACCTCGAAGATCGACAGCCGCACGATTCTCGGCGAGCAGGGCGCCGAACAGCTGCTCGGCATGGGCGACATGCTCTATATGGCGGGCGGCGGGCGCATCCAGCGCGTCCACGGCCCGTTCGTTTCTGATGTCGAGGTGGAAGAGATCGTCTCCTACCTGAAAACGCAGGGCTCGCCGCAATATCTCGATGCGATCACCGCCGATGACGACGAGGACGGCGATTATGGCGGCGGCGGCCCGGCCGGCACGTCGAACCTTTCGGATTCGGAAGATCCCTATGATCAGGCCGTCGCCATCGTGCTGCGCGACGGCAAGGCTTCGACCTCTTACGTCCAACGCCGACTTGGTATCGGCTATAATAGAGCCGCCTCGCTGATCGAGCGCATGGAGAAGGAAGGCATCATCGGGCCGGCCAACCATGCCGGCAAACGAGAAATCCTCGTTCCGACCGAGGGCGACATCCTCGACCGCTGAGACAAGCGCCATATATTTCTGATGTGGCCGCTTTGCGGAAACGTAACGGCATCAACGCCGTTGCTTTTCGCGCGCCGATCGCAACGCCTTGAAGACGCCGCCTTTCAGCGGCATGCAGATCGCATTAAGGAGATTTAGATGCGTAACTCCGATTCCTTCCTCTCCGGCCTGGCGATGACGCGCCGCGATCTTCTCGGCGCTTTCGCCGTCGCTGCTATGGCGAGCGCCGTCCCTATCAGCGCCATCGCGCAGGCGGCAGCGCCCGCCTCCGGCACCGCGCAGGCAATCGCCGATCATTTCTCCGGTGTCACGACGATGCAGGGCGAATTCGTCCAGTTCGGTCCGCGCGGCGAACAAACCGGCGGCAAGTTCTTCATCCAGCGTCCCGGCAAGCTGCGTTTCAACTACGACGACCCGTCGCCAATGCGGGTGATCGCCGACGGCAAGAATGTCGCCATCGGCAATATGAAGCTCAAGACCTGGGATCTCTATCCGCTCTCGAAGACTCCGCTCAGCCTGCTCCTGGCGCAGCATATCGACCTTTCGGCCGGCATGGTGAAGGGCGTGAAGGAGGAGTCGGACCTGACGACGATCGCGCTCGGCAACAATACCGTGTTCGGAAACTCGACCATCACCATGATGTTCGATCCGAAGACCTATGATCTGCGCCAGTGGACGATCACCGACAACCAGGGCAAGGATACGTCGGTGATGATCTTCAACGTGAAGACGGGCGTGCAGTTCGACGACCGCGTCTTCCGGGTGCCCTACGAGAGCATTCCCGGCACGGCAGCTTCACGCGACTGAGGGTTTTCGGTTGATCGCCTGAAGCCTTTGCACGCTGCCGGTTTCCTCCTGCGTGCCTTTGTTCTAAAGCCCTTCCATGAAAGTGTGAAAGGGCTTGGGCATGGGTTTTTCGATTACGACTTGGAACATCAATTCGGTGCGGCTGCGCATGCCGATCATCGAGCAGCTCGTGCTCAAACAGAGGCCTGACATTCTCTGCCTGCAGGAGACCAAGGTGCCGAACGAGCTCTTTCCGGCAGCACCTTTGCGGGCGATGGGCTACGATCACATCATCATCCACGGCCAGAAGGGCTATCACGGGGTCGCAATCGCCTCGCGCATTCCGCTGACGGAGGATCACCGGCAGGATTATTGCGGCGTCGGCGATGCCCGCCACATATCGGCGGTGTTCGAACGCGGCAATCGCCGTGTCCGGCTGCACAATTTCTACGTCCCGGCCGGCGGCGACGAGCCGGATCGCACCATCAATCCGAAATTCGGCCACAAGCTCGATTTCATCGAGGAGATGAAGCAGCTGAAAGCCAATGGCGAGGCCAATACTTCCGCCATCCTCGTCGGCGACCTCAACATCGCGCCGCTGGAGCACGATGTCTGGTCACACAAGCAACTGCTGAAAATCGTCAGCCATACGCCCGTCGAAACCGACGGGCTCATCGAGGTGATGAAGCGTGGCGGCTGGCTCGATCTCATGCGCCAGCATGTGCCGGCGAGCGAGAAGCTTTATACTTGGTGGAGTTACCGGGCCAAGGATTGGGAAGCGGCCGACCGCGGCCGCCGTCTCGACCACATCTGGTCGTCTTCCGATCTAGGGCCGCATCTCCAGCGGATCGAGATTCTCAAGGAAGCGCGCGGCTGGGACCGGCCGTCGGACCACGTGCCGGTAACGGCGCATTTCGATTTCTGACGGCAATCAGCTGAAGCGGTGGAACTGGCTTGCCGCCTTGGCTGCAAGTTCGGCGAGATTGTCGCGGATGCGGTTTTCGATCAGGCGGGCCGCATCGGGATATTCCTCGAGTAGCCGATGGAAGAGGGCGCGGGTGATGCGGATGATGCTTGTGTCTTCGCGCGCGATCGCGGTGAACTTGCGCTCCACCAGGGTGACCAGCGCCAGCTCCGAAATCAGTGTTCCCGGTCCGGCGACAGCCTCCGCCCGCTGCATGCCGTCGCTGCTCGTCGTGCTGAGTTCCAAGCTGCCGCTCAAGACGACGTAGGCGCTCTCGGCCGGGGAGCCTTGGCGGAACAGCATCTGGCCGGCGGCGATCATGCGCCGGTCGGCGCCGAACGCGATCAATCGCAACTGGTCCTCGCTCATGTCCTTGAACAGCGGAAGCTGGGAAAGCAGATGAATGTCGTCGGTCAGCGCCATGTCGGCTTTTCGCCTTAGAGCAATTCCAACAGAAGCGCCTGGCGGTTTTGCCAGGAAAAGCGTGAAACGCTTTTGCTGGGAGCTACGTGAAAACAAAGAGTTAGAGCATCTTTGGAGAAAACGGAATGCTCTAGGGTATGATCTTGTAGCCGCCGTTTTCCGTCACCAGAATTTCGGCGTTGGAGGGATCGCGCTCGATCTTCTGGCGCAGCCGGTACACATGGGTTTCCAGCGTGTGCGTGGTTACACCGGAATTGTAGCCCCAGACCTCTTCAAGAAGCACGTCACGGGTGACGACCTTCTGTTCGGCGCGGTAGAGATAGCGGATGATCGCCGCTTCCTTTTCCGTCAGGCGGATCTTCTGGCCGTTGTCGGTGGTGAGCAGTTTCTGGCTTGGCTTGAAGAGGTAAGGACCGACGGTAAAGGTCGCGTCTTCGCTCTGCTCGTGCTGGCGCAATTGCACGCGAATGCGCGCCAGCAGCACAGCGAAGCGGAAGGGCTTGGTGACATAATCGTTGGCGCCTGCTTCAAGGCCGAGGATCGTGTCCGAATCGGTATCGTGACCGGTGAGCATGATGATCGGCGCCTTGAAGCCGCCCTTGCGCAGGAGCTTCACCGCTTCGCGGCCGTCCATATCGGGCAGGCCGACATCCATGATCAAGAGGTCGACCGGCGTCGAACGGGCGGTCGCAACACCTTTGCCGGCGTTGGCTTCCTGCAGAACCGTGAATTCCTCATAAAGCGACAATTGCTCCGTCAGGGTCTGACGAAGGTCCTCGTCGTCATCCACCAGAAGAATGGTGCGTGCGGTCATGCCGTTGCGTCCTCAAAGTTAAGTCCCCTAGTCCTACGCCAAATTGTAGCTTTGGCAAGGATCGGCCGGCGGTGCTGTTGCCGCGCAGCTTTTCATATGATTTCAATCAACGCCTCAGGCAATGCAAGACATGCGAGAAAAATGGAAAAAGCAAGGCGGAGCCGGGGCATGCGGCCATCGACGATCGTGGTGCGCCCCGCGCCAGGGAAGAAGAGCCGCGCCATCGTCCGATTCGGCGCAATCACCATCCCTGCCGCGATCGGCCGTTCGGGCCGGACCATCCTGAAACGCGAGGGCGACGGCGCCACGCCGATCGCGGCAATGCGGCTGATTTCCGGCTTCCGGCGCGGTGAACGGAACGGTCAGCTCATCACCTCGCTGCCCATTCGCCGCATCCGCGCAGACATGCTCTGGTGCGACCAACCCGGCAACGCCAACTACAATCGCCTCGTGCGGGCGCCATTCGGCGCAAGTCATGAGGAGATGCGGCGTAGTGACGGCCTCTACGATATCTGCCTTGTCATGGACTGGAACATTTCCTCGCGGCTGCGCAACCGCGGTTCGGCGATCTTCTTCCATCTCATCAGGCCTGGCTACGAGCCGACGGCCGGCTGCGTAGCCGTAAGCCTGCGTGACATGCGCCGCCTTCTGCCCCACCTTCGAAAGGGAACGATTGTCCGGGTCCTCTGATTGTCTTCAGGATGCCGCCACCTATATGGTTCCGGTGACCGGACGCTCCGGCTGAAATGCGTTCCGGGACGTCCGCAGGTGCGGGCGCAATCCATGCCTCGTCCAATTCTTCAAACTCCCGGAGATATATTGTGACCGCTCAACCCATCATCACTTTCCATGACGGACATTCCGTTCCCCAGGTCGGTCTCGGCGTCTGGCAGACGCCGCAGGAGATTGCCGCGCCGACGGTACGCACTGCCATTGCCGCCGGCTATCGGCATATCGATACGGCTTCGGGTTACGACAATGAAGAGGGTGTTGGCGAAGGCATCCGCTCGTCCGGCCTCGACCGAAAGGATATCTTCGTCACCACCAAACTCAGGAATACCGACCAGGGCTACGACAATGCGTTGCGCGCCTTCGACGGCAGCCTCAAGAAGCTCGGCTGCGACTATGTCGACCTCTATCTCATTCACTGGCCGTCGCCGCATCGCGGCCTCTACACCGAGACCTGGAAAGCGTTCGTGCGCATCCGCGAAGAGGGCCGCGCCCGCTCGATCGGCGTGTCGAACTTCTATCCCGAACATCTCGAGCGCATCATCGGCGAGACCGGCGTCGTTCCGGTGATCAACCAGATCGAACTGCATCCCGACTTTCAGCAGAAGGCGGCGCAGGAGGTTCACAAGAAACTGAATATCGCCACCGAATCGTGGAGCCCGCTCGGCCAAGGCAAGTTCATTTCGAACCCCGCCATCGCCGAGATCGCCAGGAAGCATGGCAAGACGCCGGCCCAGGTGATCATCCGCTGGCATATCGACACCGGCCTCGTCGTCATCCCGAAGTCGGTCACGCCGTCGCGCATCGAGGAGAACTTCCAGGTGTTCGACTTCAAGCTCGATGCCGACGACATGGCGGAGATTGCCAAGCTCGACAATGCTGGCGCCCGCATGGGTCCGGATCCGATGACGGCGGCTTTCTGATCGCCGGTTGCGCGAACACCGCCGATCGGCTGTAGGCGCCGCAATGTAAAAGCCGCCCGATGCGCGCAGACGCATCGGGCGGCTTTATCTTTCATTCCGTCGGACGGATCAGTTCCACTCGCGGATATCGACGAAGTGCCCGGCAATTGCGGCGGCGGCGGCCATGGCCGGCGAGACGAGATGCGTGCGGCCCTTGAAACCCTGACGGCCTTCGAAATTTCGGTTCGAGGTCGAGGCGCAACGCTCGCCCGGCTTAAGGCGGTCGTCGTTCATGGCAAGGCACATGGAGCAACCCGGCTCGCGCCAGTCAAAACCGGCGGCCTTGAAGATCTTGTCGAGGCCTTCGGCTTCCGCCTGTTCCTTGACGAGGCCGGAGCCGGGGACGATCATCGCGTTGACGGTCGAGGCGACGGTCTTGCCCTCGACGACCTTGGCAGCGGCGCGAAGGTCTTCGATGCGGCCGTTGGTGCACGAGCCGATGAAGACGCGATCGACAGCGATGTCGGTCATCTTCGTGCCCGGCTTCAGGCCCATATAGTCAAGCGCACGCCACTTGGAGGCACGCTTCGTTTCGTCCTGGATTTCATCCGGATTGGGTACGATGCCCTGGACGGAGACGACGTCCTCAGGGGAAGACCCCCAGGAGACGATCGGCGGCAGTTCGGCGGCGTTCAGTTTGACGACGCGGTCGAAATGAGCGCCTTCGTCTGATTTCAGCGTCTTCCAGTAGGCGATCGCCTGTTCCAGCGCTTCGCCCTTGGGCGCGCGCGGCTTGCCCTTGATATATTCGAAGGTGGTTTCGTCGGGAGCGATGAGGCCGGCGCGGGCGCCGCCTTCGATCGACATGTTGCAGATCGTCATGCGGCCTTCCATCGACAGCGCGCGGATCGCTTCGCCGGCATATTCGATGACGTAGCCGGTGCCGCCTGCGGTGCCGATCTCGCCGATGATGGCAAGAACGATATCCTTGGCGGTGACGCCTGCCGGCAGCTGGCCGTCGACCTGCACCAGCATGTTCTTGGCCTTCTTCTGGATCAGCGTCTGGGTGGCGAGAACGTGCTCGACCTCAGATGTGCCGATGCCGTGGGCGAGCGAGCCGAAGGCGCCATGGGTGGAGGTGTGGCTGTCGCCGCAGACAATCGTCATGCCCGGCAGGGTGAAGCCCTGTTCCGGCCCGATGATGTGGACGATGCCCTGGCGCTTATCGTTCTCGGAATAATATTCGACGTGGAATTCGGCAGCGTTCTTGGCGAGCTGCTCGACCTGGATGCGGCTTTCCTCGTTCTTGATGCCGAGATGGCGGTCGGCCGAGGTCGGAACGTTGTGGTCGACGACGGCGAGCGTCTTTTCAGGGGCGCGAACCTTGCGGCCGGACATGCGCAGGCCTTCGAAAGCCTGCGGCGAGGTGACTTCATGGACCAGGTGGCGGTCGATGTAGAGAAGACAGGTGCCGTCTGCCTGCTCGTCGACCAGGTGGTCGTCCCAGATCTTGTCGTAGAGGGTACGCGGTGCGCTCATGGCGGTAAGTCCGTTTTTGGAAGCTTTGGAAAATCGGAAAAAGCGGATCAGGCTCCGCCGGCCGTCATTCGATCAACGAAGTCGGCTGTTGAGTGCACCGGAGACGCATGCAAAGAACCGCGCCGGCAGGCGATAATGATCCTGCAGCACGAATATATGCGCGCCAATGCAACTGAACTTGGATTCCATGGCGCTGGATATAGCGATTTTTGATCGAAACGGCAATTCGAATCGTGAGGCGCGTCCTTTCTGCATCCGAATGGACGCAGGTTTTTAGTGTCGCGGCATCTGCTTCATCTTCTTCTCGATCCGCCGCAGCGCCAGCGACAGTCCGATCGTCAGGATCAGATAGATATAGGTGACGATCGAATAGGTCTCGAAGAAGCGGAAGGAGCCGGAGGCATAGACCTTACCCATCTGCGTGATGTCGGCCACGCCGAGCACCGACACGAGAGACGAATCCTTCACCATCGAGACGAAATCGTTGGAGAGCGGCGGGAGGATGACCCGGATCGCCTGCGGGAAGACAACGAGCCGGAACCGGCGGTAGCGCGACAGGCCGAGCGACTTTGCCGCCTCGATCTGACCGATATCGACCGATTGAAAGCCGGCTCGGAAGACCTCGGCGATGAAGGATGAATAGCCGATCATCAGCGCGATGATGGCCCGCCACATCAGCGATAGGTCGCGCACCAGGATCGGCTCGGCGATACCTGATTTCACCAGGGGCGTGATGATGAAGTTATACGTCGTGACGAAACCGGGCGCACCGACGAAGGCGACGTAGAAGAGCAGCACCAGCATGGGAATGCCGCGGATGATCTCGATGTAGAAGCGGGCGATCTGGCGCAGCACGATGCTGTCGGCCAGCCCGAGCAGCGCGATGCCGAGACCGAGCACCGTTGCAAGCGCAAAGGCGACGAGCGTCACGAACACGGTGACGCCGACGCCATTCACCACGGTCCGGAAGACCTGGGTGTAAATGTCATTGGTGATGATGACGACGGCGAGAACGATGCCGATCAGGACAAGGACGGCCAGCCACCAGGGACGGTCGTCCTTCTCGTGTCGCGGGGATGGTTGGGGCGCCATCTGCGATCGCTCGGCGGATTATTCGCCCATCTTGTAGTCGAGGAACCATTTCTTGTTCAGTGCGTCGAAGGTGCCGTCGGACTTCAGCGCTGTGATAGCCGCATTGACTGGAGCGACGAGATCGGAACCCTTCGGGAAGATGAAGCCGAAGTCCTCGGTGCCGAGCGGTTCGCCGACGACCTTCAGGCCGCCGTTGGAAGAATCGACATAGCCCTTGGCAGCGACGCTGTCGGTGAGGACGAGATCGACGTCGCCTGTTTTCAGGGCTTGCACGGTGGCGCCGAATGTTTCGAAAAGCTTGATGCGCGGGTTCTGTTCGTTGCCGTCGAGGATTTCGTAGACGGCGGTGTAGAAAGGCGAGGTGCCAGGCTGGGCGCCGATCAGGCCGTCTTTGAATTCACCAAAGGACTTGGCGTCGGTGAAGCGCTTCTCATCGCCGCGCACCAGCATGAATTGCTGGGAACGCATATAAGGATCGGAGAAATCCACCTTCTGCTTGCGGTCGTCCTTGATGGTGATGCCGGTCATGCCGATGTTGTACTGGCCGTCGGAAACCGCCTGGATCATCGCGTCCCAGCTGGTGTTCTGATATTCGACCTTGAAATTCAGCCGCTTGGCGATCTCATTCATCGCATCATATTCCCAGCCGATCGCTTTGCCGGATTTCGGGTCGACGAACTGCAGCGGCGGATAGGCATTCTCGGTGACGACGATGACGCTCTTGCCGCCAAGATCCGGCAGTTCGGCGGCCGATGCGACTATAGGCGCAAGCATAAGGGCGGCGAAGCTTGCGAGAACGGTGCGACGAAACAGCATAGAACGGCTCCAAAATTGAACGGCGAAAATTGTCACGGATGACCTGCCGAAGGCAAGGCCGCCGGCCGCACGGTCGCGTAAAAAATAGAAAAGGCGATCCGAAGACCGCCTTTCCAGAAACAGAATTTTGCGCAGATCTTATTCTGCGGCCTTCTCGGCTTCGGCTGCAGCAGCTGCTTCAGCAGCGGCCTTGGCTTCGGCAGCTTCTGCTGCTGCCTTTTCGGCCGCGAGCGCCTGGGCGGCTGCAACCTTCTCGGCTTCGATACGGGCCTTCTCCTCGGCGACAGCAGCGCGTTCGGCGTCGTTGAGCTTGCGGGCGCGAACGCCGGTGTCTTCGACGATACGAGCGGACTTGCCGCGACGGTCGCGGAGGTAATAGAGCTTGGCGCGACGGACCTTACCGCGACGAACGACGTCGACGCTTTCGATCAGCGGCGAGTAGACCGGGAATACGCGCTCGACGCCTTCGCCGTAGGAGATCTTGCGGACCGTGAAGTTTTCCTGCAGGCCGCCGCCGGAGCGGGCGATGCAGACGCCTTCATAGGCCTGAACGCGGGTACGGTTGCCTTCCGTAACCTTCACGTTGACGCGGACGGTGTCGCCCGGGGAGAATTCGGGGAGGGTGCGCTTGGCTTCGATCTTGGCGGCCTGTTCGGCCTCAAGCTGCTGGATGATGTTCATCGTCTTAACCTTTGGTTCTTCTGAAACAGCCAGAGCGCTCGACACTGATCCTTTGGCTTAGCCTCAGGATTGTGCCCTTGCGGGCGGGAGCGGATTCGCCATTCTTTGTTTGCTGGCAGACGGGGCTAACCCCATTTCCGCGTGCGCCAATACACGAAAGGCCGGGGCTTGTCATCCCTCGCACGACATTTTTGTGAAAAGGCCGGCGAAATCAGCCGTTTTTCTCGGTTTTAACGCTATCGAGCAAGTCCGGCCGCCGTTCCCGCGTCAGTCGCACCGCTTCCTGGTAGCGCCATTTCTCGATGGCCCCGTGGTTGCCGGACGTCAAGACGGAGGGAATTTCCCGGCCTTCCCACTCTTGGGGGCGGGTATAATGGGGATGTTCCAGCAGGCCGCCCTCGAAGCTTTCGTGCAGGCCGGAAAGATCGTTGCCCATAACGCCGGGCAGGGTGCGGATGATCGCATCAAGCAGAACCAGCGCCGCCGGCTCGCCACCCGACAGCACGTAATCGCCGATCGAGACCTCTTCCAATCCGCGTGCCTCGATCACCCGCTGGTCGACGCCCTCGAAGCGACCGCAGACGATGATGACACCGTCACCCGCCGCAAGCTCACGCACGCGCTGCTGAGTTAGCGGACGGCCGCGCGGGCTCATCAGCAGGCGCGGCCGGGGATCATTCTCACCGCCGCTGTCGATCGCGCGAGCAAGAACGTCTGCCTTCAGCACCATGCCGGCGCCGCCGCCCGCCGGGGTGTCGTCGACGGTGCGGTGTCTGTCAGTGGCGAAATCACGTATTTGCACCAGATCCAGCGACCATTGCCCACGCTCCATCGCCTTGCCGGCGAGCGAGAAGCCAAGATGCCCCGGAAACATTTCCGGATAAAGTGTCAGTATGCGCGCCCGGAAAGCCATTACTTCTTCTTTTTCGGCTTGCCCGCAGTGAACTGCGACAGCTCGGGCTCATCGACCAGTCCCGCCGCCAGCGGATCGATCAGCAGCGTACCGGCTTCGAGATCGATTTCCAGCACCGAGGCTTCGGAGAAGGGAATGAGGACCGGGCGCTTGCCCGGGCCCTTGAGCTCCAGGAGATCGCCGGCGCCGAAATCGAATACACCGGTGACCGTCCCGTAGCTGACGCCTTTGTCATCAAGCGCTTCGAGCCCTTCGAGATCGGCATAGTAGAATTCGTCGTCCTCGAGCTCCTCGTCCGGCAGGTTGTCTCGTTCGATATAGAGTTCGAGTCCGTTCAGCGCTTCGGCGGCGTTGCGGTCGTTAATGCCGCGGAAACGGACAACGACGACGTTCTTCATCTCGCGGATTTCGAGGATTTCGAAGCTGCGTCCGTCCATGCTGTGCAGAAGGCCATAATCGCCGAGCGCGGTCGGATCGGCCGTGTAGGCCTTGGCGCGCACCTCGCCCCTGAGGCCCTGTGCGCCGCCGATCGTAGCCATCAAAACCGGGTTTTCAAGCTTTGTCATGGGTTCCTTCATGTGAAGCCGAAAGACAGGTTTCTCATAAACGAAGTGCGGGCGATTGGAAACGAAAACGGGCGGCATGTCGCCATGCCGCCCGCTCGAAAAGGGGATGTCCGGATTATTCCGCGGCGTCAGCAGCAGCTGCTGCGGCGTCGGCGATCTTCTGGGCCTTTTCGGCGGCGCGTTCCTGGGCGCGCTTGCCAGGCTTCGCCTTGATCGGGTTGTTCTTGGCTTCGCGCTTGGCAACGCCGGCTTCGTCGAGGAAGCGCAGGACGCGGTCAGTCGGCTGAGCGCCGTTGTCGAGCCAATGCTTGATGCGCTCGGCATTCAGCTGAACGCGCTTTTCGTCATCCTTGGCGAGCATCGGGTTCCAGGAGCCGAGGTTTTCGAGGAAGCGGCCGTCGCGCGGGCTGCGCGCATCGGCGAGAACGACGTGGTAATACGGGCGCTTTTTGGAGCCACCGCGGGCGAGACGAATTTTCAGTGCCATGTTCTTTACTCCTTAGGCTTTTCTAGACCGCTTCGTAAGGCGGTATGGTTATCGGGCTGCGGCGTTCTGTTCAGCGTGGTCCGCAGCGATCTGCTCATGATGCCGGATGACTTCCTTGATGACGAAGTTCAAGAACTTCTCGGCGAAATCCGGGTCCAGATTGGCGGCTTTCGCCAGCTGGCGAAGGCGTTCGATCTGGTATTCCTCGCGCGCCGGATCGGCCGGCGGCAGATTGTATTTGGCCTTCAGCACGCCGACCTCTTTGGTGCAGCGGAAGCGTTCGGCCAGCATGTGCACGAGAGCGGCATCGATATTGTCGATCGACTGACGATAGCTCCCGAGCTGGGCTTTGACGTCCGGATCAATCATGGGGCAAGCGATCCTTTCACTTCTTCTTCGGCAATCCGGGCAAACCCGGGAAACCACCGCCAAGACCCGGCAGCTTGGCGCCGCCGAGGCCAGGCAAACCACCCGGCAAGCCGCCGAGACCGGGCATACCCCCACCCGGTTTTCCCAAACCCGCCGCTTCCGCCTGTTTCTGCAGGGCTTCCAGCTGCTTCGGGTCGATATTCGAGAGATCGGGCATGCCGCCCATGCCGCCGAGGCCCCCCAGCCCCATCTTGCCCGCAAGGCCGCCCATCATCTGCTTCATCAGGCCGCCTTTGCCCTTGCCGCCCATCATCTTCATCATATCAGCCATCTGGCGGTGCATCTTCAGAAGCTTGTTGATGTCGGCGGCATCGGTGCCTGAGCCGGCGGCGATTCGCTTCTTGCGCGAATGCTTGAGCAAGTCGGGATTGGCGCGTTCGGCCTTGGTCATCGACTGGATGATGGCGATCTGGCGGCCGAAAAGCTTGTCGTTGAGACCGGCGGCGGCCATCTTGTCCTTCATGCCGGCCATGCCGGGCATCATCCCCATGATGCCGCCCATGCCGCCCATCTTCTGCATCTGGCGCAGCTGGTCGGCGAGGTCATCGAGGTCGAACTTACCCTTGGCCATCTTGGCGGCCATCGCGGCCGCCTTCTCGGCGTCGATGTTCTCGGCCGCGCGCTCGACGAGCGAGACGATGTCACCCATGCCGAGGATGCGGTCGGCGATGCGGCGGGGATGGAATTCCTCGAGCTCGCTCATCTTCTCGCCGACACCGATCAGCTTGATCGGCTTGCCGGTGACGGCACGCATCGAAAGGGCCGCACCGCCGCGGCCGTCGCCGTCCATGCGGGTCAGCACGAGACCAGTGATGCCGACGCGTTCGTCGAAGTTGCGGGCGAGGTTGACGGCGTCCTGGCCGGTCAGGCTATCGGCGACCAGCAGGATTTCATGCGGGCTCGAGCGCTTCTTGATGTCGGCCATCTCGACCATCAAGGGCTCGTCGATATGGGTGCGGCCGGCGGTATCGAGGATGACGACGTCGTGGCCGCCGAGCTTGGCCGCCTGCACGGCGCGGGCGGCGATATCGGTCGGTGACTGACCCGTGATGATCGGCAGCGTGTCGATATTGGTCTGGGCGCCGAGCTGACGAAGCTGTTCCTGAGCGGCCGGACGGCGCGTGTCGAGCGACGCCATCAGCACCTTCTTCTTATCGCGCGTCGACAGGCGATTGGCGATCTTGGCGGTCGTCGTCGTCTTGCCCGACCCCTGCAGGCCGACCATCATGACCACGACGGGGGCCGGCGCATGCAGATCGATGCCGACACCTTCGCCGCCCAGCATCTCGATCAGCTCGTCATGCACGATCTTGACGACCATTTGGCCGGGTTTGATCGACTTCAGGATCTCGGCGCCGACTGCCTTTTCACGCACGCGGTCGGTGAAGGAGCGCACGACGTCGAGTGCGACGTCGGCCTCCAGCAACGCGCGGCGAACCTCGCGCAGCGCTGCAGAAACATCGGCTTCCGAAAGCGCGCCACGGCCTGTCAGTCCATTCAGAATGGATCCAAGACGGTCCTGGAGGTTTTCAAACATCGGCTCTTCCTTGATACGTTTCGGGCGGGTTGATCTGCCCGGAAACGTCGTGCTTTTCCTTGACGAAAACAAGACGCAAAGCCAAAAAGCACCCGAGGGCGCATCGCGCTGTCGGGTGTTGACCTCCGGGATCTCGGTGTCCCGGTCGGCGGCTCGGAGTCATGTAGCTCGTCGCGGATTGGCCGCGATAAACAGGAAAGCGGCGGGAAAGTCAAGGCGAATGCGGGCCGATGGCTGCATGACCGGCTTTTCGGAAGCAATGGGACATGGATCCGGTAGTTAAATGCCGCTTACAGGCCAATACGCTATTTACGCCAGTTGCAAAATATTCCGCTTGTGATTCTACTTTCTACTTAAGTGCGTCCTGTAAAATGATTCGTGAATATCCTTGATGCCGGATGATCCGGCGGAGATATCGAATGATCAATGCTGATATTGAAAGTTGGGCGCTGGCACGTGCCCATCATATTGTTCTCAACGAAGGCCTTAGTCTTGCAAAAGCGGCACAGGATCTGGATCGCAAACGATCCCGCTCGCTGGTCTACGAGCTGAGGAAGGTCATCACCGCCGCTATCGTCGAGGCGCATGCGGCGTCCTTCGAAGCCGACGGCGGGCAGCGGTAGAAGACGGACCGCCCGGAGGCTCAGTCGGCTGCAAGGCCTGCATGGCACTCACCCACTGGTAATTCCCTCGCGTTTCCGCCATATACAGCGGAAAGACGGACGGAATGATATTATGAGCGCAACGGTCGAATTCGCGAGGATGAACGGGCTTGGCAACAAGATCCTGGTCGTCGACATGCGCGGACGGCCTGATAAGGTGACGCCCTCGGCGGCGGTCGCGCTCAATGCCGATCCTGAGACCGAGTTCGACCAGATCATGGCGATCCATGATCCGAAGGCCGACGGCACAGATGCCTTCATCGATATCCTGAACTCCGATGGCTCGAAGGCGCAGGCCTGCGGTAACGGCACCCGCTGCGTCGTGCAGGCGCTTGCCGCAGAGACCGGTCGGAAGGCCTTCACCTTCCAGACGGTCGCCGGGATCCTCAATGCCGTCGAGCACGAGGACGGGACGATCTCCGTCGATATGGGAAAGCCGGTTTTCGATTGGGACAGGATCCCGCTGGCGGAAGAATTTCACGACACCAGCCGTATCGAGCTGCAGATCGGCCCGATCGACAATCCGGTGCTGCATTCGCCTTCCGCCATGTCGATGGGAAATCCGCATGCGATCTTCTGGGTGGATAAGGATGTAATGTCCTATGATCTCGCCCGCTTCGGGCCGCTGCTCGAAAATCATCCGATGTTTCCCGAGCGCGCCAATATCACCCTGGCGCAGGTGACTTCGCCGACATCCGTGACGACACGCACTTGGGAGCGCGGCGCGGGGTTGACGCTCGCCTGCGGCTCGGCTGCCTGTTCCGCTGCTGTCAGCGCCGCGCGTACCGGCCGCACCGGGCGCAAGGTGACGATCAATGTGGCGAGCGCCAAGCCGCCAGCCGTGCTTTCGATCGAATGGCGCGAGCGCGACGATCACGTCATCATGACCGGTCCGGCCGAATGGGAATGGTCGGGCCGACTCGATCCGTCGACAGGTCTCTGGTCGCGCGGTGGTACACAAGAGGCGGGGGCGCAGTGAGCGGCGTCGAGGTCATTACCTTCGGCTGCCGCCTCAACACATATGAATCCGAAGTGATGAAGGCGCAGGCCGAGAAGGCCGGGCTCAACAACGCCATCCTGGTCAATACTTGCGCCGTGACCGGCGAAGCCGTGCGTCAGGCCCGCCAGGCGATCCGCCGGGCGCGGCGCGACAATCCACATGCCCGCATCATCGTCACCGGCTGCGCCGCGCAGACGGAAAAACAGACCTTCGCCGAGATGGCGGAGGTCGATGCGGTGCTCGGCAACGAGGAGAAGCTTTCAAGCGCCTCCTATCGCAGCCTGCCGGATTTCGGTGTTTCGGCCGAGGAGAAGCTCCGCGTCAACGATATCATGAGCGTCAGGGCGACGGCGCCGCAGATGGTCAGGCACATCGACGGTCATGTTCGTGCCTTCATCCAAGTCCAGAACGGCTGCGACCATCGCTGCACCTTCTGCATCATTCCCTATGGCCGCGGCAATTCCCGCTCGGTGCCGATGGGCGCCGTGGTTGACCAGGCCCGCAAGCTCGTCGACAGCGGGTATCGCGAGATCGTGCTGACCGGGGTCGACGCCACCAGCTATGGCGGCGATCTGCCGGGCGCGCCGACGCTCGGGCTTCTGGCAAAGACGCTTTTGAAACAGCTCCCGGAGATTCGCCGACTGAGGCTATCCTCGATCGACAGCATCGAGGCCGATGCCCATCTGATGGACCTGATCGCCGACGAGCCTCGCTTCATGCCGCATCTGCATCTGTCGCTGCAGCATGGCGACGACATGATCCTGAAGCGGATGAAGAGGCGGCATTCTCGCGCCGACGCGCTGCGTTTCATTGAGGATGCGCGCCGCCTTCGCCCGGAGATGAGCTTCGGCGCCGATATGATCGCAGGTTTCCCAACGGAAACGGAAGAGATGTTCGCCAATGCGGTGCGGCTCGCTGAAGAAGCTGATATCGCGCACCTGCATGTTTTCCCCTACAGCCCGCGTCCCGGTACGCCGGCCGCCCGCATGCCGCAGCTCGACCGGTCGCTGGTCAAGGACCGCGCCGCACGGCTGCGCGCCACGGGACATAGGCTGCATCAATCCCACCTCGATGGCATGGTAGGAACCCGGCAGTGGCTGCTTGTCGAAAACAACGGCCTTGCGCATACGGAAAACTTCACGCTGGTCACAGCCGCCGGCCTTCGTCCCGGCGAACTTGTGCCGGTCACGATCACCGGCCACAATGGCAAGCATCTCGACATGCAATTGACGGCCGCAGCGGCCTGACTTTCACGGAATCCCCATGGCGCTCAGTTTCATCAAAAAGGTCTTCACCTTCGGCAAGCCGGCTGAAGAACCCGTGCCTGAGGCTGTGGAAAGGGAGCTCGAGCAGCGTTCGCGCGACGAAGACCTGCCGATCGCGGATGATCCTGTTCTTCCCGAGGAGATGGATACCGCCGGCGGACCGGCTGCGGATGTCGTGCAGGATGCCGAGGAAGAGCGTGACGATGCCGAGCCAGCGATCCTGCCGGCTCCGGACCAGCTCAGGGATATGGGCGTCGTGCCGCTGTCGCTGCTGGAAGCCGAGGCGGAAGCGGAGGTGAGTGCCGAGAGTGCTGCGGAAGCACCCCCCTCTGTCCCTTCGGGACATCTCCCCCACAAGGGGGGAGATCATTCGGAGTCTGATGCGCCGGCTTCGATCGAAGGGACCGAAGAAGTCGCAGAAGCGCCTGTAGAGGAAATTCTACCTGAGATCGATGAGGTGCTGGACGCCTCTGTTCAACCGATCTCCCCCCTTGTGGGGAAGATGCCCGGCAGGGCAGAGGGGGGTAGCCCCACGGTGGAATCGGCGACCAGCACTCCCATCCTTCCCAAAGGCTTCGCTACCGGCCCGAAGGTCGCCGAACCCGAACCCGTTGCCCCGCAACCCAGACTCAGCTGGTTCCAGCGCCTGCGCAACGGGCTTGCGCGTACGTCCTCGCAGCTCACCGGCCAGATCACCGCGCTCTTCACCAAGCGCAAGCTCGACGACGAGACCCTGCAGGATCTCGAAGACCTGCTGATCCAGGCCGATCTCGGCGTCGAGACGGCGCTGCGCGTCACCGATACGCTCGCTTCCGAGCGCTACGGCAAAGATGTGACCGGCGTGGATGTCAGCCGGATCATGGCGTCGGAAATCGCCAAGGTTCTGAAGCCGGTCGCCAAGCCTCTACAGCTCGATCTTTCGCACAAGCCGCATGTTATCCTCGTCGTCGGCGTCAACGGCACCGGCAAGACGACGACTATCGGCAAGCTCGCGGCGAAGCTCTCTGGTGCCGGGCTGAAGGTGATGCTCGCCGCCGGCGATACCTTCCGCGCGGCGGCGATCGAGCAGCTTAAGATCTGGGCCGAGCGGACCAATTCCGAATTCATCGGCACCAAGCTCGGCGCCGATGCAGCCGGTCTTGCCTACGACGCCTTTGAGCAGGCCAAGGCAAAAAAATGCGACGTGCTGATCGTCGATACCGCCGGCCGCCTGCAGAACAAGGCCGAGCTGATGGCCGAACTCGAGAAGATCGTGCGTGTGCTCGGCAAGCTTGATCCCGACGCGCCGCACACCGTGCTGCAGACGCTCGATGCCACGACGGGGCAGAATGCGCTGAGCCAGGTCGAGATCTTCCGCAATGTCGCCGGCGTCAACGGGTTGATCATGACTAAGCTCGACGGCACGGCGCGCGGCGGCATTCTCGTCGCGATCTCCGCCAAGCACAAGTTGCCGGTCTATTTCATCGGCGTCGGCGAAGGCGTGGAAGATCTGGAGCCGTTCGAGGCCGAGGATTTTGCCCATGCCATTGCCGGGCTCGAGCAATGATGCCACAGATATGCCGCCGAAAGCCTGCAAGGGACGGTCGGAAACGGGTTTTCAGCAATAGCAGGTTCGAAGAACGCATGACCACCGAAAGCGACATCACCCCGTCCGCGGCCGACCGCCATCATCCGATGCTGAAACTGGCGCTGGAACTCGGGCCGCTGATGATCTTCTTCTTCGCCAATCTGCGTGGCCAATGGCTGGTCGAAAAATTTCCCGCCCTTTCCGAACTGGGCGGGCCGCTGTTCGTCGCGACTGGGCTCTTCATGGCGGCGACGGTGATTTCGCTTGTGGTTTCGAAGATCGTGCTCGGCCATCTGCCGATCATGCCCTTCGTCTCCGGCATCGTGGTCGTCATCTTCGGCTCGCTGTCGATCTGGCTGCAGAACGAGACCTTCATCAAGATGAAGCCGACCATCGTCAACACGCTCTTCGGGGTGGCGCTGCTCGGCGGGCTCGCTTTCGGCCGGTCTCTGCTCGGCTATGTCTTCAACGCCGCTTTCCAGCTCGATGCCGAAGGCTGGCGCAAACTTACCATCCGCTGGGGCGTCTTCTTCCTGTTTCTCGCCGTGCTGAACGAAGTCGTCTGGCGCAATTTTTCCGACGATACCTGGGTCGCCTTCAAGGTCTGGGGCACGATGCCCATCACCATCATCTTCACGCTGGCGCAGATGCCTCTGGTGCTCAAACACAGCATCAACCTGGAAACGGATGGCGAGAAGTGACCGCTGCAGACGCCGAATATCGGGTCAGGCATCAGAGCTTTTGGTTCGTCGCCTGCATCGCAGTCCTGGCTGCCCAGATCATCGCAGAATATATGATGGGCCGTGTGCCGATCTGCGCCTGCGGTTATGTCAAGCTGTGGGAGGGCGGGGTCAATACCAGCGGCAATTCGCAGCATCTGTCGGACTGGTACACGCCGTCGCACATCATTCATGGCTTCCTGTTTTACGGCCTGAGCTATCTGCTCCTGCGCCGCAAGCCGCTGATGGCGCGTCTGCTCCTGGCGCTCGTCATCGAGTCCGGCTGGGAACTGCTGGAAAACTCCCCTCTCATCATCGACCGCTACCGCACCGCGACGATCGCGCTCGATTATTACGGCGACAGCATCCTCAATTCGGCAATGGACACCGTCTTCATGTGCCTGGGCTTCTTCTTCGCCTGGCGCGCGCCGGTGGCGCTGACGGTCGCGGTCGCCATCTTCTTCGAGATTTTCACCGGCTATATGATCCGCGACAATCTGACGCTCAACGTGCTGATGCTGATCTGGCCGGTCGAGGCGATCAAGGTCTGGCAGGGCGGGGTTTAGGGCCAGGAAAAGTTCCCTCCCCAACCCCTCCCCACAAGGGGTTGGATGCCGCGCTGCCTCTATCCCTTTCATCGTCTGATCCGCAGAAACGTTGATGGTTTGTCGTGGGGCGGTTCCGCGACAGTCCCTCCCCCTTGTGGGGAGGGGTTGGGGAGGGCCTTCCTTGGATATGAATTACGAAGCCGGCTTGCCCAGCACCTTTTCCATCGCCGGAAACAGGCCTTCCTTCAGGCTGATCTCGTCGAAGGGGCCGACGCGCTTGTAGAGAATGGTGCCGTCGGGGCCGACCAGATAACTTTCCGGAATACCATAAACACCCCAGTCGATCGCCGCCTTGCCGTTCGGATCGATTCCGATCGCCTGATAGGGATTGCCGAGTTCGCCGAGGAAGCGCAGGGCGTTCTCGTTCTTGTCCTTGTAATTGATGGCGACAATGTTTAACCGGCCGTATTTCGCCAGTTCCTTCAGGATAGGGTGCTCGTCGCGGCAGGGGATGCACCATGAGGCGAAGACGTTGACGAGGGTCAGCTTGCCGCTGACTGCGGCGTCGGTCAGCGCCGGCAGGTTGGCGCCCTCGAGCGGAGGAAGGTTCAGCGACGGCGCCTTGGTGCCGATCAGGGCGGACGGAATTTCGGCGATGTTCTTGCCGTGAAAATCCTGGTCGTAGAGCATCTTCGCGGCCGTCGCGGCAATGCCGCCGAACACGATCAGCGGCAGAAGCGCCAGTGCATAGCGGCCAAATCCGCGTGGCTTGGCAGTTTTGGTATCGGGCGTCTCGGTCATTCGCCATCCTTTGGCCGCGCCGAGCGGCGGCGGATACCGGCGGCTTCGAGGCTCGCAAGCTCGCGGCGGCGCGCCCGGCCGTCGGCCCAGGTCCACAGGATGACGGCGATCGTCACCAATGCGGCGATGCCATAGGATGCATAGACATAGAAGGCGTGCGTCACGGCCTATTCCTCCCGGCTCGCCATGCGGGCGGCGAGACGGCGCTGGGCGGCGACACGGCGGCGCCAGATCTCGTTTCTCATGGCCATGATATGCAGCGTGAAGAACAGCAGGGTAAAGGCGATCGCCATGACGAAAAGCGGGCGCAGGAATTCCGGATCAATCG
Organism: Rhizobium sp. Nf11,1; assembly: GCF_050587665.1. NCBI lineage: Bacteria > Pseudomonadati > Pseudomonadota > Alphaproteobacteria > Hyphomicrobiales > Rhizobiaceae > Rhizobium > Rhizobium sp. Nf11,1. The sequence goes on from NZ_JBOBHU010000014.1 coordinate 29,541, forward strand.
CCGGGCCGCCAAGGCGCATCACGCTTGCCGGCTGATGCAGCGTGTTCCACCAGTCGACGGAAAACTTGATGATCGGGATGTTGACGAAGCCCACGAGGATCAGCACGGCGGAGACACGCGCCGCCCTCGAAGGATCGTCGATGGCGCGGCTCAGCGCGATGAGGCCGAGATACATCAGGAAGAGGATAAAGACGGAGGTGAGCCTCGCATCCCAGACCCACCAGGTGCCCCACATCGGCTTGCCCCAGAGCGAACCGGTGATGAGCGCAATCAGGGTAAAGGCGGCGCCGAGCGGAGCTGCCGATTTGGCCGAGACATCGGCGAGCGGGTGGCGCCAGACCAGCGTGCCGATCGCAGAAAAGCTCATGATCGTGTAGCACATCATCGAAAGCCAGGCCGCGGGCACGTGGATATACATGATGCGCACAGTCTCGCCCTGCTGGTAATCGCCTTCGGTCGCAAAGCTCAGATAGAGGCCGACCGCAAAACAGAGGGTGGTGATGCCGGCCATCCAGGGAATGACGCGGGCCGCCAGCGCCAGGAACCGCGTCGGGTTGGCGAGATCGCTGATTTTGCTGATGGCAAGGCTGGTTTGGCTCATGAGCGCTTCCTTACCTTGATCCGGCTTTTCCCGCAATCGAAAGGCATTCAATCCGACGTGTTTCGCAGCGCCAAGGCGGCGGCGGCCGGGCCGATGACCGCGAAGAAGAGCGTCAGTGCGATCAATATGAGGAAAGGCGGCAGGAATGGCGCCGGTTCCTCGACCGCGGCATAGGTGGCGCTGACGCCGAAGATCAGTACCGGAATGGTCAGCGGCAGCACGAGGATCGAGACCAGCAGGCCGCCGCGGGGCAGAGCGACGACGACGGCAGCGCCGACGGCGCCGATGAAGGTGATCGCCGGCGATCCGACGAAGAGCGTCAGCACTGTGGCGCCGATCGCCGTCTCGTCCATGTTCATGAACAGGCCGAGCAGCGGCGAAGCGATGACCAGCGGCAGGCTGGTCGCGGTCCAGTGGGCGAAGCATTTGAGGAGCACGGTCAACACCAGCGGCGTTTCCTGCATCAGCATCAGATCGAGCGATCCGTCGTCGCGCTCGGCCTGGAACAGGCGGTCGAGGCCGAGAAGGGCGGCGAGCAGTGCGCCGATCCAGACGATGGCGGGGCCGATGCGGGAGAGAAGCTTGAGGTCAGGGCCGACGCCGAAAGGGATGACGGCGACGACGGTCAGGAAGAACAACACGCCGATCAGTGCGCCGCCGCCGGCGCGAATCGAGAGTTTGAGGTCGCGGAGGAAGAGGGCGATCATGCGGGGCGGTTCTCCGCACGGGGGGAGGACGGGGCGATACCCCCCTCTGCCCTGCCGGGCATCTCCCCGACAAGGGGGGAGATCGGCAAGATGCACCGGCTTCGCGAAATCTTGATCGCACGCCAGGCGCCTGCGATCATCTGTGGCGTTTGATCAGGGCAAGAGGGCGCCTCCTGCCGATCTCCCCCCTTGTGGGGGAGATGCCCGGCAGGGCAGAGGGGGGTAGCCACACCGAGAAACATCAACCCCACACCCCCTGATCCACACCGGCGAAGCCCGTCATCTTCATTTCCTGCACATTCTTCAGACCCAGCGGCTGATGCGTCGCTGCCAGCACGATGCCGCCTTTGGCCAGATGCGCCTCGATCAATCCGGCAAACAGCCGGTCGGCACTCGCATCCAGTGCCGCTGTGGGTTCATCGAGGATCCAGATGGGGCGGTGGGCGACGAGCAGCTTGGCGAAGGCGAAGCGGCGCTGCTGGCCGGCGGAGAGATAGCCGAATGGAAGGTGGGTGATCCCCGAGAGGCCGACGGCTTCGGCGGCATCTTCGAGAGCGAGGCCGGCGGCGCCCGGGCTGCTGAGGAAGGACTGCCAGAATTCCAAATTCTCTGCAACCGTAAGTTCATTCTTCATCGCATTTCGGTGGCCGAGGTAGTGGCTGACCTCGCCCGGATGGCGGCCTTGCGGGCTCTCTTTATCGCGGAAGATGACAGTTCCTTTTTCGGGCTTCAGAAGGCCGGCGGCAACGCGCAGCAAAGTGGATTTTCCCGATCCATTTTTGCCGGTCAGGACAAGGGCTTCTCCTGCAGTCAAGTGAAAGGAAATGTTTACGAAAATGAGATCCTCACCGCGCCTTGCAGCCAGATTTTCGGCGGTGAGTTGCATGCGTCGGCTCTTTCTTCGTTGCGGCTTTCGGAAGGCTCAAAAAATGTCTGGTTTTGGCAGTGCTCGGGTATGGCAAGTTTTTAGGAAATTATCTATAAGACCGGCAACCACGCCAGCGGTCGGCGTGAATTTCATCCTTGCGCCGAACTTGGAGCATCTGCTCCACGTGCGGACAGCGGAAATGGCCGTACCCGCATCCTGATGTGCATTAAGTGCATAGGCGTTCGCACGACTGTGTTGGCTATCAGAACGGGGTCTCTCGTGTCTAAATCTCTTGACAGTTTCAATTGTCGTTCCACGCTTTCCGTTGGTGGAAAGGACTATGTCTATTACAGCCTGCCCAAGGCTGAGGCAAACGGTCTGGCCGGCGTATCGAAGCTTCCCTATTCGATGAAGGTGCTGCTCGAAAACCTGCTGCGCTTCGAAGACGGCCAGTCGGTCACCAAGGAGCACATCCTCGCCGTTGCCGCGTGGCTGAACAACAAGGGCGCTGTCGAAAACGAAATCGCCTATCGCCCGGCGCGCGTGCTGATGCAGGACTTCACCGGCGTTCCCGCGGTCGTCGATCTGGCCGCGATGCGCGACGCGATGGTGTCGCTCGGCGGCGATCCCGAGAAGATCAACCCGCTCGTTCCTGTCGACCTCGTCATCGATCATTCCGTCATCGTCGACGAATTCGGCACGCCGCAGGCGTTCGCCAAGAATGTCGAGCTGGAATATCAGCGCAACGGCGAACGCTACCGCTTCCTGAAGTGGGGTCAGCAGGCATTCAAGAACTTCCGGGTCGTTCCCCCCGGCACCGGCATCTGTCACCAGGTCAATCTCGAATATCTCGGCCAGACCGTCTGGACCAAGGAAGAGGACGGCGAGACGATCGCTTATCCGGATACCTGCGTCGGCACCGACAGCCACACGACGATGATCAACGGTCTCGGCGTTCTCGGCTGGGGCGTGGGCGGTATCGAGGCTGAAGCCGCCATGCTCGGCCAGCCGGTTTCGATGCTTCTGCCCGAAGTTATCGGCTTCAAGCTGACCGGCAAGCTCAAGGAAGGTGTCACCGCGACCGACCTCGTTCTGACCGTCGTGCAGATGCTGCGCAAGAAGGGTGTCGTTTCCAAGTTCGTCGAATTCTTCGGCCCCGGCATGGACAACATGCCGCTCGCCGACCGTGCGACGATCGGCAACATGGGTCCGGAATACGGCGCGACCTGCGGCTTCTTCCCGGTTGACGGCGAAACCATCAACTATCTCACCATGTCCGGCCGCACGCATGATCGCATCGCGCTTGTCGAAGCCTATTCGAAGGCCCAGGGCATGTGGCGCGAAGGCGACGGTTCCGACCTCGTCTTCACCGATACGCTGGAGCTCGACCTCGGCGACGTCGTGCCGTCGATGGCAGGCCCCAAGCGTCCGGAAGGCCGCATCGCGCTTGAAAACATCGCTTCCGGTTTCGCGACGTCGATGGAAGCCGACTACAAGAAGCCCGGGCAGCTCAACAACCGCTATGCAGTCGAAGGCACCGATTTCGATCTCGGCCATGGTGACGTGGCGATTGCAGCCATCACCTCCTGCACCAACACCTCCAACCCGTCGGTGCTGATCGCTGCCGGCCTTCTCGCCCGCAATGCCGTTGCCAAGGGCCTGAAGACCAAGCCGTGGGTCAAGACGTCGCTCGCGCCCGGATCGCAGGTCGTCGGCGAATATCTCGCCAAGTCGGGCTTGCAGGCCGACCTCGATAAGCTCGGCTTCAACCTCGTCGGCTTCGGCTGCACCACCTGCATCGGCAACTCCGGCCCGCTGCCGGCGCCGATCTCCAAGACGATCAATGACAAGGGTCTGATTGTTTCCGGCGTGCTCTCCGGCAACCGCAACTTCGAAGGCCGCATCTCGCCCGACGTCCAGGCGAACTATCTCGCTTCGCCGCCGCTTGTCGTCGCCTACGCTCTTGCCGGCACGGTCCAGAAGGACCTGACCAAGGAGCCAATCGGCGAAGACCAGAACGGCAAGCCGGTCTACCTCAAGGATATCTGGCCGACCTCGCACGAGGTGCAGGAGTTCATCCAGAAATACGTCACCCGCGAACTCTACGAAACCAAGTATGCCGACGTCTTCAAGGGTGATGCCAACTGGCAGGCCGTCCAGGTCCCGCCGGGCCAGACCTATGCCTGGGACGACAACTCCACCTATGTCCAGAACCCGCCCTATTTCGTCGGCATGGGCAAGAAGGGCACCGGCGTCTCCGACATCAAGGGCGCCCGCGTCCTCGGCCTGTTCGGTGACAAGATCACCACCGACCACATCTCTCCGGCCGGTTCGATCAAGGCGGCATCGCCGGCCGGCGCATACCTCATCGGCCATGACGTTGCCGTTGCCGACTTCAACCAATACGGCACGCGGCGCGGCAACCATGAAGTGATGATGCGCGGCACCTTCGCCAATATCCGCATCCGCAATCACATGCTCGGCCCGAACGGCAAGGAAGGCGGCTACACGATCCACTACCCGTCGAAGGAAGAGACATCGATCTACGACGCCGCCATGCAGTACAAGGCCGAAGGCGTGCCGCTCGTCATCTTCGCCGGCGTCGAATACGGCAACGGCTCCTCGCGCGACTGGGCTGCCAAGGGCACCAACCTGCTCGGCGTCAAGGCCGTGATCGCCCAGAGCTTCGAGCGCATCCATCGCTCGAACCTGGTCGGCATGGGCGTCATCCCCTTCGTCTTCGAAGAGGGCACGACCTGGCAGAGCCTCGGCCTCAAGGGCGACGAGCTCGTCACCATCGAGGGGCTGGACAAGATCAAGCCGCGCGAGAGGAAGATCGCCAAGATCACCTATGGCGACGGCACGGTGAAGGAAGTTCCGCTGCTGTCGCGCGTCGATACGCTCGACGAGGTGATCTACCTCAACAATGGCGGCATCCTGCAGACGGTTCTGCGTGATCTCGCTGCCTGATTGTCGAGCATGATGCCGAAAAGTGTGAGCGGTTTTCGGAAAACATCATGCTCTGCTTCTTTGATGTAGATCCGGATTGAGATTTTAGGCCGAATCGGCCTGAAATCATCCGGATCTAGGAGATTGCTATGATAATGGCCGCCGGAGAGCAATTTCCGGCGGCTCCTCTTTGCGGCGACAGTATTCGATGGGGCTCACGATGATTTGTTTTCAGCGCTTTCCGGGCGAGCTACGTCTCACCCGTTCGTGACTTTTCGTTTGGACCCGGAAGGATTATTCGTACGTTCATGTCTCAGAGCCTTCGGTTCCTAAACGCTGCCGGCGCTGAAAAAGAGGTGCAGGTGAATGTCCCCCCGTTTCTTGATTTCGCTGATCGCCGGCGTTGCTTTTGCAGGCTCGCTGCATGCCGAAGACGGCAAGCCGAGAGGCGTCGTCGAGCTTTTCACGTCACAGGGCTGCTCCTCCTGTCCTCCCGCTGATGCCGCCTTCCGCAAGCTGGTGAACCAAGGCGATGTCATCGCGCTCGCCTATCACATCGACTACTGGAATTATCTCGGCTGGGCCGATACGCTGAGCTCGAAGGAAAATACCGAGCGGCAGTACGGCTATGCCAGGACGATGGGTCGCAGCAACGTCTATACGCCGCAAGCCATCGTCAACGGGCGCGGCCATTTGGCCGGCGCCGATCTCACCGGCATCAACAGCAAGATCGACACCTACAGCAGCGAAGGCAATGGGCTGACCGTTCCCATCAGCGCGGCGATGCGCGGCGACGAGTTGGAGATCAAGATCGGTGCCGGACAGGGCAAGGCCAATGTCGTCATGGTGTATTTCGACAAGGAGAAGACAATCGAAGTCGAAAAAGGCGAAAACAGCGGAAAGAAGATCTCCTATCTGCACAGCGTCACCAACGTCGAAACTGTCGGCATGTGGGATGGCAAGGCGACCAGTCTGACGCTACCGGCGAGCGTCTTGCAGCGGCCGCAGCTCGAGGGCTGCGCAATCCTGCTACAGTCGGCCACGGCCGACGGCGATCCGGCGGCGATCCTCGGCGCGACCGTGGTGATGGCGGGAAAAAGCATCTGATATTTCACCCGAGTACGGGTGAAATGCGGGCGGCCCGGCCGAGCGTATTCGGGGCTGGGGTTAAGGTCGATACGCTCCGCCGGGCCCTTTGGCGCGCTGGCGCCAAACCGGGATGCATAAATCTCCCGCAAATGAGGCGCTGTTTTGACTGAAATGCGGCACTGGGGAGAAAGCATTGCTTGGTCCCCAGCGAACGTGACTGGACGTGCGGCGAATGTGAGGAGCGCCGCTCTTGCAATTTGCGGCGGCTCGGGCAAACTGTCACTCTCCTGTCACAAGCGGAGGCCTTGGAGACCTGATGACAGATCAGCCGGATTTGCGACACGGCGAAAGCCGCTCCGTCGACAATAGTTCCTCGGTCATCGTCGATCTCAGGGAATACAAACAAAGCAAGGACCCGCTTCCGGTGACTTTCCACCGGCGCGAGCTGGATGCGATCCTCTGGATCTACGGCCGCATGGTGGGCGAGGGGGAATGGCGCGATTACGCCATCGACCATCTGAAGGACAGAGCGGTCTTTTCCGTCTTCAAGCGCTCCGGCGAGATGCCGCTCTTCCGGATTGAAAAGAACCCGAAGCTTGCCGCCAAGCAAGGTGCCTATTCCGTGATCAATATCAACGGCATGATCCTGAAGCGCGGACACGAGTTGAACCAGGTCCTCAAGGTATTCGACAAAACCTTGAAACTCGTGGATAAATAACTTCTATCAGCCCGCAAACAGCGTACCGGGGTAGGTGGAGGGATTCGGATCGGTTGTCATGCCCTCGCCGAGGCTGCGCTGCATGAGCATCGTGTCCAGCCAGTGGCCGTGCTTGTAGCCGGTGCCCTTCATCAGGCCGACCTCCACAAAACCTGCCTTCAGATGAAGCGCGATCGAGGCCGGGCTCGCGCCACCGATGACGGCTACCATCTGACGAAAACCAAGCGCGGTGCAGCGGTCGATCAGCTCGATCATCAGTGCCTTGCCGATGCCACGGCCGCGGGCTTCGGGGGCCAGGTAGATCGAATCCTCCACCATCCAGCGATAGGCGGGGCGGGTGCGGAAGGCCGACGCATAAGCGTAGCCCAGGAGTTTCCCGTCCGCATCGGCCGCGGCGATGTAGGGATATTGCTGACTGACTATCGCGGAAAAACGCTGGGCCATTTCGGCCTCGGAGGGCGGCGCAATCTCGTAGCTTGCAACGCCATTCAGGACCGAGTCACGATAGATCTCCGTGATGGCGGGGATGTCGGCTTGGGCGGCGTTGCGCAGAAGGAAGGACATCGGGGCGGCAGGTCCATCGGAAGAGCAGGCTCCTCTAAAATCATCCCTGCGAAACCGGCGCAACAAAAAAGGCGGCCGAAGCCGCCTTTTCGATCTCATTGCGCCTGTTATCTGCGGTTGCCCATGAACTGCAGCAGGAACATGAAGAGGTTCAAGAAGTCGAGGTAAAGCGTCAGTGCACCCATGATCGCCTTGCGACCGGCGACAGCGACGTCATCGGCTTCATAGTAGAGTTCCTTGATCCGCTGCGTGTCGTAGGCAGTGAGGCCTGCGAAGATCAGCACGCCGATCACCGAGATCGCGAACTGCAGCGCGGATGAAGCCAGGAAGATGTTGACGAGCGAGGCGATGATCAGGCCGAAGAGACCCATGATCAGGAACGAACCCATCGCCGACAGGTCACGCTTCGCGGTATAGCCGTAAAGCGACAGTGCGCCGAAGGAGGCGGCGGTGACGAAGAAGGTCTGAACAACGCTCTGGCCGGTATAGACCAGGAAGATCGACGAGAGCGACAGCCCTACCAGGGCGGCGTAGATCCAGAAGGTGGTCTGGGCGGCGGAGACGCTCATCTGATGAATGCGGAAGCTCAGGAAGAAGACGACCGCAAGGGGGGCAAGGATGACGACCCAGCGCAACGGCGACTGGAACAGAAGCGCGCCAAACTGGGTGAGCTGGCCGTCCTGGACCGCGAAGTTGAATCCGAGATATGCGGCCACGCCGGTGATCGCCAGGCCCAGCGCCATCAGGTTGTAGACCTTGAGCATATATGCGCGCAGGCCTTGATCAATCATCTCGCCGGTCTGGACGCGGCTTTGATAGTTACGAAGATCAGCCATAGTTTCCTCTTACAAGCTCCGAAGGAGATACGGTGTCGGGGTTCTCGACCCGGGCGCCGCTGCGGAGCTCCAGCATGCCTGCAGACAATATGAGGCTTTCGCCCTTTGCAAACAAGGGGCCTGCAACGGCGCGGCCGGTTAAATCGCCGTAAGGTGAAGGCTTTTGGGACAGCTTCAAAGCTCGCGCAGCACGGGCGCCGCCTTCTGCCCGAGGATGCGCCAGGTGCCGATGAGACCGATGCCGACTGTCAGAACGAGTGCCGTCACCAGCGTCAGGCCCGCCACGTCAGGCAGGAAGGCAGACGGCAGTCGCATGATGCGGGCGACGATGAACCAGGCGGCGACGGCGCCGGCAAAGAGTGCGAAGATCGCAGTCGCCAGTCCGAGGATCAGATATTCGTAGCTGAAGGCACGAATCAGCATGGCGCGCGTGGCGCCGAGCGTCTTCAGCACCACCGCATCGTGGGTGCGCGCCCTGTTGCCGGCGGCGAGCGCACCGGCCAGGACAAGGATCGAGGCGATGAGCGCCACCGATGCGGCGGCACGGATCGCTGTCGCAAGCTGCCTGACGAGCTGGTTGACGATGTCGATCGCGTCCTTGACTCGCACGCTGGTGATCGTCGGATAGGTATTGGTGACGGATTTCAGGATCGCCGCATCTTCGGCCGGCGTCGAGGAGGGATCGGTCAGGGTCGCCAGCCAGGCATGCGGGGCGCCGCGGAAGGTGTTCGGTGAGAAGACCATGACGAAATTGATCGACAGTGATTCCCATTGGACGCGGCGCAGATTGGCAATCTTTGCCGTGATATTGCGCCCCAGCACGTTCACGGTCACCGTGTCTCCGATCTTGAGCCCGAGTTCATGCGCCTCTTCCGAGGAGAAGGAGACGAGCGGCTCGCCGCTATAATCCTTGTCCCACCAGATGCCTTCGGTGAGGGCGGCATTTTCCGGCAGCGTGTCGGCGTAGGTGATGCCTCGATCGCCGTTCAGCACCCAGCGGCCGGCGGCCGGCACATTCATCTTGGTGACGTCCTCGCCGTTGAAGGCGACGATCCGGCCGCGCAGCATCGGCACCTCCATCAACTTGCCCTTCGGCGCCTGCGTCTGGACAAGATTTCGGAAGGCGTCGACCTCGGCACTCTGGATATCGACGAAGAAGAAGTTGGGTGCACCCTCGTTCATTCGGCCGGTCAGCTGCTGGCGCAGGTTGCCGTCGATCAGGGTCAGGGTCACCAGCAATGCCAGGCCGAGGCCGAGCGAGAGCACGACCGATGGCGTCAGCGCGCCGGGGCGGTGGATGTTGCCGATTGCGAGCCTCAGCGCCGGCGAATGAACGCGCGGGCTGCGGCGCGCGAGCCAGGCGATCAAGGCGGCGACGAGGCGCAGGACGACGAAGGCGAAGACGATTGCGCCGACGAAGACGACGCCGATGAAACGGTCATAGGCGGTGAGGATGGCAAGGCCGGCAAGGGCAGCCATGAAGAGGGCGGCAAGCAGGATATAGGGCCAGGACGGTAGACGGCGGGCCTCAAAACCCTGCTCGCGGAAGAGCGCGGTGGCCGGTACTTCGCGGGCATGGCCGAGCGGCAGAATGGCGAAGGCGAGCGTGGTCAGGATGCCGAAGAGCGTCGCAAGCAGCAGGGCACTGGGATAGAGGGTCGGCTCGGTCGAGACCGGCAGGAATTGCGCCAGGAACTGTGCTGCAAAGATCGGCGACAGGGCGCCGATGACGAGGCCGGCCATAATGCCGCCAAGGGCGATGATGGCGATCTGAAAGAGATAGATCAGAACGACGACGGCGGCCGGAGCGCCGAGGCATTTGAAGGTGGCGATGGTGGTGCGCTTGGAATCGAGGAAAGCACGCACGGCGTTGGCGACGCCAACACCACCGACGATCAGGGCTGTGAGGCCGACCAGCGTCAGAAATTGCGAGAAACGGGTGATGTTTTCAGTGAGCGAGGGCGCTGCGCGGTCGCTGGTGCGGATCGCCCAGCCGGCAGAGGGAAACTCCTTGGAGGCACGCGCCTGGATGCCCGACATGGCGCGCTTGTCTTCCAATCGGATCTTATAGGCGTGTTCAACCAGACTTCCGGTCTGGATCAGCCCCGAGGCTTCGAGCGCCTGTCGGCTGACAAGCAGACGCGGTGCAAAACCGAAGCCTTCCGACAGCGCGTCCGGCTCGGTCTTCACTGTACCGGTAATGCTGAGCTTGACATTGCCGAGCAGCAATTCGTCGCCGATCGCAAGGCCGAGCCGATCGAGAAGCAGCGGGGCGGCGACCGCGCCATAGGTGCCGCCTTGGCCGGAAAGCAGGGCTGCAAGCGGATAGTCCGGTTCGGCGACGAACCTGCCGTAGAGCGGATAGGCGTCATCGACCGCCTTGACCTCGACCAGCGCCTGATCGGAACCGTCAGGCTTGCGGGCCATCGAGCGCAGACCCGTTGAAACCGAAACGGTTCCCAGGCCCTGAAGGAAGCTCATTTCCTGAGGTGTCGCCTGGCGATTGTTGAGTTCGAAGCGGACGTCGCCCGCCAGCAGCTCCTGCCCCTGCGAGGCGATCGTGTCGGTGATCGACTGCGAAACGGAATTGACGGAGGCGATCGCCCCGGTGCCGAGTGCGATGCAGGCCAGGAAGATATAGAAGCCGCGGATGCCGCCTCGCAACTCGCGAAGCGCCAGGCGAAAAGCGAGCGCGACGCGTGGCGTGACCATGCTCATGCGATTGCCGCTTCGCTGCGGCGGGCAGCGCTGTCGCCCTCGATCCTGCCGGAACGGACGCGGATCTGGCGCGAGCAGCGGTTTGCAAGCGAGACGTCGTGGGTGACGAGAAGCAGGGTCATGCCGCGCTCGGCCTGCTTGGCGAAAAGAAGGTCGGCGATCTGTCGGCCGGTCTCGGTATCGAGATTGCCTGTGGGCTCGTCGGCAATCAGCAAGGCGGGCGAAGGAGCGAGCGCTCTGGCAATCGCCACGCGCTGCTGCTCGCCGCCGGAAAGCTGGCCGGGATAGTGGTTCAGCCGTTCGCCGAGACCGACCGAACTCAGTTCGCGATGGGCGATTTCGAAGGCGTTGCTGATATTGGCGAGCTCCAGCGGCACCGCGACGTTTTCCAGCGCCGTCATGTTGGCAATCAGATGGAAGGACTGGAAGACGATGCCGATGTTGCGGCCGCGGAAATCGGCGACCTCATCCTCACTGAGGGCGTGGAGCGGCGTGTCATTGATGTTGATTTCGCCGCTGTCGAGCTTCTCCAGTCCTGCAAGCACCATCAGCAGAGTGGATTTGCCGGAACCGGAAGGCCCGACGATGCCGACGGATTCGCCGGCCGATATATCGAGATCGATACCCTTCAGAACATGGACGGAGGCGGCCGCACTGCCAAGGGTGAGATCGGCGCCCTTCAACTCGATGATGGTTTTTGCCAACGGAAATCGCCCTATATTAATCTCTAACGCAATGGCCGCATAACGGCACCTCGCCAATCTAGGGAAGCCAGAATGAGATTTAAAGTTGCCGCGCTTCAATTCACCGTCATCGCGGTGTCGCTGATCTTTGCCGTTGGAGCGAATGCGCGGACGATCAATCTCGTCGGATTCGGGGACAGCCTGATGGCGGGTTATCAGCTGCCGCCCGGCCAGGGCTTTCCGGAAAAGCTGCAGGCGGCGTTGAAGGCGAGGGGGCTCGACGTTTCCATTGCCAATGCCGGGGTTTCCGGCGACACCACGACAGGTGGGCTTGCCCGGATCGACTGGTCGGTCCCCGACGGCACCGATGGCGTTATCCTCGAGCTTGGCGCAAACGATGCGCTGCGTGGAATTTCGCCGGAAGAGAGCGAGAAAAATCTCGACCAGATGATTGCCCGGCTCAAGGCGCGCGGCATAGCGGTGCTGCTTGTCGGCATGATGGCGCCGCCGAACATGGGAGCGGATTATGCGGCGCGCTTCAATCCGATTTATCGGAAACTTTCGGAGAAACACGGAGTTCGACTCTATGCCTTCTTCCTCGACGGGGTTGTGCTCGATGCGGGGCTGAAGCTCGATGACGGCATGCATCCGAACGCGAGAGGTGTCGACGTCATGGTCGAGAAAATGGAAGCTGATGTCACAAATTTCATCGATACGATTTCTTCTGTGAAGAATTAGGGGCTTGCACGGCCATTGATTGCGTGATTCCGTGTAAGCACCTGCAAAAGATTCGGGGAGTGCTCGTTATGCCGAGACTGTTTACCGCCCTCGAAATTCCGCGCAATGCGGCAATGAGCCTTTCATTGCTGCGCGGTGGCCTCCCCGGAGCACGATGGATCGATGTGGAAAATTACCACATCACGCTACGCTTCATCGGTGATGTCGACGGCCGCACGGCCGATGAAATCGTTGAACGTCTCGACCGGATCGATCGGCCGGAATTTCAGTTCCGGCTCGAAGGCATCGGCTCGTTCGGTTCAAAGAAGCCGCATTCGGTCTGGGCAGGCGTTTCTCACTCGCCTGAAATGTACGCCCTGCAGGCCGAGATCGAACGGATCTGCCAGCGCATCGGCCTGCCGCCGGATCCGCGCAAATTCACGCCGCACGTGACGCTGGCACGGCTGAAATCCTCGCGGCTCGACGATGTCGTGCAATATCTGAGCGGGCGCGGCAACTTCCACACCGCGACCTTCACGGCGCCGCGTTTCGTGCTGCTTTCATCGCGCGAATCGGTCGGTGGCGGGCCCTATCTCACCGAGGAAGTGTTCCCGCTGCACGAAGTACGTCCGGCGACCAGCGTTTCGAGCAGGCTGCTGCAGCCGGTCAAGAGCCTGGTATAGAGCAGCTCGAAACCTTCCGGACCGCCATAATAGGGGTCGGCAATGTCCTCCCCTGTTCCCAGCGCGATATCGCCGAACAGCTGGATATTCGCCTCGGGAGAGGCGATCCTGTTGAGTTCCGCCACGTTGTCGCGGTCCATGGCGACGATCAGATCGACACTGACGATATCGATCGAACGGATGCGCCGGGCACGTTGCCCTGCTATGTCGATGCCGTGGTTGCGGGCAACAGCGATCGAACGGCGGTCGGGCGGTTCGCCTTCATGCCAGTCGCCGGTGCCGGCGGAATCGATCGTGAAACGATCGGTCAGCCTCGCCTTGGCGACAAGGTGGCTAAAAATTCCCTCCGCAAGCGGAGAACGGCATATATTGCCCATACAAACGAAAAGGATGCTGATGTCTTTCATCGGTAACCTGTTGACAGATGAGAGGACCATGGCATGAAACAGGAAAGACTGGAACGGGCCGCGGCCGAGGCACGAATGGCCGAGCTTTCGGGCTGGGCGCTCAACGATGCGGCCTCTTCGATCTCGAAAACGTTCAAGTTTTCAAATTTCATCGAGGCCTTCGGTTTTATGACGCAGGCGGCGATTACGGCCGAGAAACTCAACCACCATCCCGAATGGTTCAACGTCTATTCCAGGGTGGATGTGACGCTGAACACGCATGATGCCGGCGGGCTGACGGAACTGGATTTCAAGCTCGCCAGGGCGATGGACAAGGTGGCAGCACGCGGTGCCGTTTGAAAACGAGCGCTGATTGAAAGCCGAAGCGCCATCACCATATGTTCGCATGGACGAAAGGATGTCAGGGATGGACGAGGTCAAATTCGGGGAAATCCTGCTGCCGGGCGACGAGGACACCCAGAACCGGCGGGAGGAAACCGTACGGCAGAAGTTCTGGCCGACCTTCCGCCGGGCTGTCCGGCAGATTCCCTTTTCGCGCGACGTCGTTGCTGGTTTCTACTGTGCGCTCGATCCGCAGACGCCGACCAAGGTGCGCGGCGTGCTGCTGGCAGCGCTGGCCTATTTCGTCATGCCGGTCGACATGATTCCGGATATTTTCGCCGTCATCGGCTTTTCTGACGACATCGCCGTGCTTTCCGCCGCCTTCGCCATGGTGCGCGGTCATATCCGGCCGAGCCATTACGACGCGGCGGACAGGGTCCTTGCCGACAGGCCCGCCGAAACGATGAAAACGATTTGAAGACCGCGGCTCGGTTCAGCCGAGTTCCCGCTTCAGCATCTTGCGAAGCTTTCCAAATGCAAGCCGAATACGTGATTTCAGCGTGCCGAGCGGCAGCCGGAATGCGATTCGCCGAGGAAGAAAGCTGCACGCATCATGTCGCGCTGTTCTTCGGGCAGTTGTTCGACAGCGGCGCGTAGCTTGGCGTCGCGATCGCCATTTGCGATGATTTCATCGGCGCCGATCTCGGCCGATGGCAGCAGGCTCGGGTCGGTTTCGTCGAAAGTGCGGGTGCTGGTGCGGCGCCGCAGATCGATGCGGCGGTTGCGGGCGATGCGAAAAAGCCAGGTCGACAGAGAAGATCGCGTGGCATCGTAGAGACAGGTCTTGTGCCAGAGCACGATCATGATCTCCTGGACCAGCTCTCCGGCGTCGCCTGACGTCATCTTCTGGCGCGTCAGCCAGGTCTTTCAGGCGCGGGGCGAAATAGTCGAACAAGATGGAAAAGGCCTGCTGGTCGCGATCGTCTGCGACGGCCTTTGCGAGGGCAGCGAAACGCTGTCTTTCCCGGGCACCCATCTCGTCTCACCAGCCCCCTAGGACAAAAATTTCGTCCCGGATTTCCAAAGTCTTAATGAGGTACAGCGGATTTTTGAAAGGTCAAACTCTTGCCTGAATCTTTGTGTCTTAAGTTCAGCCGAACGGCCAGCCGTGCCCATCGGCGCACCGGCATCGCAGCCGATTTCGGCAAGGGGCAAAAGTGGTAGTCGAGCTGAAATGACACAGGCACATACAAATCGCAGCTATTGTTGACCATTTGGTAACCTGAATTAAGTCAAAATAAAGCAGATCGTGATTATGCGGCGCCCGCTATGATCGCTTCGGGCCTTGAATCGCAAGAACCGGCAGGAATCCATGTTTGTAAGAAGTATCGTATCCGCCCTCGCCCTCACCATGACAATGGCCGGAGTGGCGGCAGCGCAGCAGGCCGCGACCGCCGCCGCGCCGACCCGCATTCAGCAGTTCCAGGCCTGGGGGGCTTATTCCTACAAGTCGGGCAACAGCACCGTGTGCTACGTCCTGTCGGTCCCGACGGCAAAGCAGCCGGCAAGCGTCGACCACGGCGACAATTTCTTCATCGTTTCGCAGCGTCCGGGCCAGAACATCTCCTATGAGCCGCAGGCGATGATGGGCTATACGGTGAAGGAAAATTCGAAGATCAACGTCGTCATCGACAACAAGACCTTCGTCATGTTCACCAAGGACAAGGCCGGCTGGGTCGAGAATGCTGCCCAGGAGCCGGCCCTCGTCGCGGCGATGAAGACCGGCCATTCGATGACCGTGAATGCGGTTTCGCGCAAAGGCACCGGCACGTCCTACAGCTATTCGCTCTCGGGCATCTCGGCAGCGCTCAAGCAGATCGAAAGCTGCAAGTAAGCGGCTTTTGCTGAGAGAGTTCAAAAGGCCGGCCTTGCGCCGGCCTTTGTTATTTCCATCTATAGTGACGCGCAGCCAAAATGATGCTAAAGGCCGCGTAAACAGCGGACAGTTCGCGATATCAGTCGCCGTCTGCGATCAATTTCTGCCAATGTGCCGTCATGCGCCCGCAAGTCTTCCGGATCACACCGTGAAGTCAGCGGCTTGCGGAACGGTTACGTGTTTGAATTCGGGGTCAGAAGCCTATGTCCGTCATGGATGCGATCGTCGTCAACAAACCTCAGGCCGCGCGCCCGCCTTCCGGCGCCGAGAAGCCGTCGTTGATCGGGCTCTCCCGCGAGGAAATGGCGGCAGCGCTCCGGGAAAAGGGAGTACCCGAAAAGCAGATCAAGATGCGCGTCTCGCAGCTTTGGAACTGGATCTATGTGCGCGGCGTCTCTGATTTCGACCATATGACCAATGTCGGTAAGGATATGCGTGAAATGCTGAAGACGCATTTCACCATCGCGCGTCCGGAAATCGTCGAGGAGCAGGTCTCGAACGACGGCACGCGCAAATGGCTGCTGCGTTTTCCCGCGCGAGGCGCAGGACGCCCGGTCGAGATCGAGGCCGTCTACATTCCGGAAGAGGGCCGCGGCACACTCTGCATCTCAAGCCAGGTCGGCTGCACGCTGACCTGTTCCTTCTGTCATACCGGGACACAGCGCCTGGTGCGCAACCTGACGGCGGAGGAAATTCTGTCGCAGTTGCTGCTCGCTCGCGACCGGCTCGGCGACTTCCCGGATCGTGAAGCGCCGCAGGGCACGATCATGCCTGCCGAGGGCCGCAAGGTCAGCAATATCGTGATGATGGGCATGGGCGAGCCGCTCTATAATTTCGACAGCGTCAAGCAGGCGCTGCTGATCGCCACGGATGGCGACGGCCTGTCGCTGTCCAAGCGCCGCGTGACGCTTTCCACCTCCGGCGTCGTGCCGGAGATCTTCCGCACCGGCGAGGAGATCGGCGTCATGCTCGCGATCTCGCTGCATGCGGTGCGCGATGACCTGCGCGACATCCTCGTGCCGATCAACAAGAAATATCCGCTGAAGGAGCTGATCGACGCCTGCAAGGCCTATCCGGGCCTTTCCAATGCGCGGCGCATCACCTTCGAATATGTGATGCTGAAGGATGTCAACGACAGCCTCGAAGACGCGAAGGGTTTGATCAAGCTCCTGAAGGGCGTGCCGGCGAAGATCAACCTCATTCCGTTCAATCCCTGGCCCGGTACCAATTATCAGTGTTCGGATTGGGAGCAGATCGAGAAATTCGCCGATTTCATCAATTCGGCGGGTTACGCTTCGCCGATCCGCACGCCGCGCGGCCGCGACATTCTTGCCGCCTGCGGCCAGCTGAAATCGGAATCCGAACGCATGCGCAAGACCGAGCGCCTGGCCTTCGAGGCGATGATGATCGCCAATCACGGCGCCGACGACTGATCAGCAAGTTTGATCGTCGCTACAATTCTCCTGCATTGATTTAAGCATGCGCTTTTCCTAATAGTGCCGCCAAAATCATTCAGGAGGACACCCATGCGCCCGATTCTGCTCGCTCTTGCCGCCACTTTGGCCCTTTCCCTGCCCGCAAAGGCCGACAACGTGACCGTCGCCGTCACCGCGATCGTCGAGCACCCGGCGCTGGATGCCGCGCGCAAGGGCGTTCTCGACGTGCTGACGGCCGCCGGCTACAAGGAAGGCGAGAACCTGAAATTCTTGTTCGAATCGGCGCAGGGCAATCCGGCCACCGCTGCCCAGATCGCCCGCCAATTCGCCGGCGACGAGCCCAACGTCATCGTGCCAATCTCCACGCCCTCGGCCCAGGCGGTCGTTTCCTCGACGCGTGACATTCCGGTCGTCTTCACCGCCGTCTCCGATCCGCTCGGCGCCCAGCTCGTCAAGAACATGAACAAGCCCGGCGGCAATGTGACCGGCCTTTCCGACATGTCGCCGGTCGCCGAGCACCTGGCGCTGATCAAGGAAATCGTGCCGAAGGTCAAAACCATCGGCTACCTCTACAACTCAGGTGAGGCTAACTCGGTTTCGCTGCTCGCCGTCTTGAAGGCCGAGGCCGAAAAGGCCGGCCTGACGGTCGTGGAATCGGCTGCCACCAAGTCTGCCGAGGTTCAGGGTGCGGCGCGCGCCCTCGCCGGCCGCGCCGACGCCATCTACGTTCCGACGGACAACACGATCATCTCCGCGCTCGAAGGCGCCGTTTCGGTTGCCGAAGAGAGCAAGCTGCCGCTCTTCACCGCCGACACGGATTCGGTTTCGCGCGGCTCGATCGCCGCCCTCGGCTTCAACTATTACGATGTTGGCAAGCAGACGGGCGAGATCGTCGTGCGCGTGCTGAAGGGTGAGAACCCCGGCGACATCGCCGTCAAGACCGCTGCCGGCAGCGATCTGGTCGTCAATAAGGCCGCCGCGGCCAAGATGGGCGTCACCCTGCCCGAGAGCGTGCTTTCGCGCGCCAACAAAGTCATCGAATAAACGGCCATCGTTCCTTCGACCATTCACATTCAGCCGCTCCCGTTTGCACGGGTGCGGCTGAAGTATTAAAAGGCTGCGGTTTCGCGACGGGCGGAACGGAAACAAAAGGGGCTGAAAGCCTTGAGCCAAATCGCATTCTGGGGGGCCGTCGAGCTCGGCCTGGTCTATTCCTTCGTCGCCCTTGGCGTCTATCTCGCCTTCCGCGTCCTCGATTTCCCGGACCTGACGGTGGATGGTTCCTTTCCGCTCGGCGCGGCGGTGACCGCGGTGCTGATTATTGCCGGCGTCAATGCCTGGCTCGCGGCGCTGATTGCGATGGCGGCGGGCGCGGCGGCCGGCATGGTGACGGCGCTGCTCAACGTGCGCTTCAAGATCCTCAACCTGCTTGCCTCGATCCTGACGATGATCGCGCTCTTCTCCGTCAATCTGAGAGTGATGGGAAAACCCAACGTCGCCCTCATCAATGCCGATACGATGATCAGTCCATTCTTCGGTCATGGCCTGCGCGATTTCTATGTGCGGCCGCTCTTCGTCGGCGTTCTCGTCATCGTCGCGCTGCTTCTGGTTTGGCGCTTCCTCGAAAGCGATGCCGGGCTTGCGATGCGCGCGAGCGGCGCCAATGCGCGCATGGCCCGCGCCCAGGGCGTAGACACCAGCCGGCAAATCTATCTCGGCATGGCGATTTCGAACGCGCTGGTGGCGTTCGGCGGCGCCTTGTTTGCCCAGACCAACGGCTTTGCCGACGTCACTTCGGGCGTCGGCACGATCGTCGTCGGGCTCGCGGCGGTCATCATCGGCGAGACGCTGCTCGGACGCCGCGGCCTGCTGATCGCGCTTGTCGGCTGCGTGCTCGGCTCGATCCTCTATCGCATCGCGATCCAGCTGGCGCTGTCGAGCGACGTCATCGGCCTGCAGGCCTCCGACCTCAATTTCGTGACGGCGGTGCTCGTGACCTTCGCGCTCATTCTACCCCGTCTTCGCCGAGGTGCCGTGTCGTGATCAGCGTCAAAGACATCAAGGTCGTTTTCGGACGCGGCACGCCGCTGCAGAAGCAGGCGCTGAACGGCGTCAGCCTGACCATCGAGCAAGGCTCCTTCGTCACCGTCATCGGCTCCAACGGCGCCGGCAAATCGACGCTGCTCGGCGTGCTCGCCGGCGATGTCATCCCGAGCGAAGGACAGGTGCTGATCGGCAAGAGCGATGTGACGCGCAAATCGACGGCGGCGCGCGCCGGCCTGGTGGCACGCGTCTTCCAGGATCCGCTGACGGGCAGCTGCGGCTCGTTGTCGATCGAAGAGAATCTTGCTCTGGCTGCCCGACGCGGCGAAAAGCGCGGGCTTGTGCCGGCGCTTGGCGGCAAACGTCGGGACTATTTCAAGGAGCGGATCGCCGAGCTCAATCTCGGGCTGGAAAACCGGCTGAAGGATCGCATGGATCTGCTCTCGGGCGGGCAGCGGCAGGCGGTGTCCCTCGTCATGGCGACACTTGCCGGCTCCGAAGTGCTGCTGCTCGACGAACATACGGCGGCCCTCGATCCCGGGATGGCCGAGTTCGTGATGAACCTCACGCAGAAGATCGTTGCCGAGCGCAAGCTGACGACGATGATGGTCACGCACTCCATGCGCCAGGCGCTTGATTACGGCCACCGCACGATCATGCTCCATGGTGGCGAGATCGTTCTCGACGTGGCGGGCGACAGCAGGAAGGACCTGCAGGTCGAAGATCTGATCGCCATGTTCCGCAAGATGCGCGGCCAGACGCTCGATGACGATGCTTTGCTGATTGGCTGAACCAACAGCGTGCTGATCGGCTGAGCCGTCAGCGTGCGGATCGGCAAAGCCGACCGCGACCTATCGAGCCTGGGTGAGCAGGATTTTGGCGGCGAAGATCGAGAAGACGCCGGCGAAGGTGTAATCCATGCCGCGCAGAACCTTCTTGTTGTTCTGCAGCCAGGACGCCAGCCAGTCGGCGGCAAAGACGACAGCGGCATTGACGGGCATGCCGATCAGGATGAAGCAAAAGCCGAGAAACAGCAGCTTCTGCGTGACGGCGGGATCGCCGGCGCTGACGAATTGCGGCAGGAAGGTCATGAAGAAGATGATGACCTTAGGGTTCAGGAGATTGACCCAGAAGCCGGATGAGACGTTGGCAAGCGCGGTGCCCTTCTGCGTCTCGACCTTGGCGACCGTCAGCTTCGAGCCGAAGCGGATCGCCTGCACTGCGAGCCAGAGCAGATAGCCGGCGCCGCCGGTCTTCAGGATCAGGAAAGCGGTCGGCGAAGCGGTGATCAGCGCCGAAATGCCGAAGGCGACCAGCATGGTGTGGACGACGATGCCGAGGCTGGTGCCGACGACGACGAAAAGGGCCGCCTTCTTGCCCTGGGCGAGTGAACGGCTGATCGACAGCGTCATATCGGGACCTGGGGTCGCCGCGAGCAGCAGCGTCGCGGCGGCAAAGGCGAGAAGGGTCGGCAGGTTCGGCAGGAAATCCATGGCACGCTCGGAAAGCTGGATCAGTCAAGGTGACTACTTATCCAGCCTTCAGAAAATTACCAATCAAACCTTCTCATGCGCGTCGCACTAAACTTGATTCATGCGGCGCGCATTCGCTGTTTTTTGTGCATATCGTTATCCCGGAACCGCTGCACGCTTCCGGGTGAAATGCAGTGGCACCGATTACTTCTCTTCGAGGAAGGCCTTGAACTTGTCGGCGTAATCCTTGTGCCAGCGCGACAGCGGCGGGCGGTTCTCGATGATATCGCCGGCGGCCCAGGCCATGCGGCGTTCATCGACCGCGCGGGTCACGTCGTTGTCGGGGCAGAGGATATAGAAATCGCCGCGTTCCAGGCTTTCGACCATGAAGTCGACCGTCTGTTCCGGCGTCCAGGCGCCGGTGGGCTTTTCCGCGCGGTCGCCCTTGGTGAGACCGGTGAAGACGAAGCCGGGGATCAGCAGATGCGCGGAGATCTTGGCGTCTCTGGTGTTGCGAAGCTCGTGTTCGAGCGCCTCGGTAAAGACTTTCACGCCAGCCTTGGAGATGTTGTAGGCGGGGTTGCCCGGCGGCGTGGTGATGCCCTGCTTCGAGCCGGTATTGATGATCAGCCCGGGTTCGCCGTGGGACAGCATCTTCGGCCCGAAGACGCGCGTCCCGTTGACGACGCCCATCAGGTTCACGGCGAAGATATGGTCCCAATTCGCGTTTGCACTGAAGATCGAAGTTTCCGGGCCGATCCCGGCATTGTTCATCAGCACGTGCACACGGCCGAAACGCTGGAGCACGGCGCGTTCGAGCGCCTCCAGGGAGTCGCGGCTGGCGACGTCGGTCTCAACTGCCATCACATCCTCTTCGCCGGCAATGGCTTTGAGCTCCTCGGCGGCGTTGGCCAGCCGATCGCCGCCGAGATCGGCGATGACGACGCTCATGCCGCGTCCGGCAAAATACTTCGCCGCCGCAAGCCCGATGCCGGAAGCGCCGCCGGTAATGACGGCAACATTGGACTTCTTGAAAATATCTTGAATATTCGTCACGGGGACAGCCCCTCCTCGAGCATTGTTCGCACGCAGCCGAATATGGGTGCCGCTTGCGCACTGTCAAACGCTATCGGCGCCTCAGCCATCGCACTTGCCCTTGCGTCACGCGCCAATCTCGCTAAAAGTGCCGCGACACCGGGTTTTCGCCGGCCTTTATGCAACGGACCTCATCATCATGGCATCATACAAAGACGTGAAGAAAGTCGTGCTCGCTTATTCCGGCGGCCTCGACACCTCGATCATCCTGAAGTGGCTGCAGACGGAACTCGGCGCCGAAGTCGTCACCTTCACCGCCGATCTTGGCCAGGGCGAGGAGCTGGAGCCGGCGCGCAAGAAGGCCGAAATGCTCGGCATCAAGGAGATCTATATCGAGGACGTTCGCGAGGAATTCGTGCGCGACTTCGTCTTTCCGATGTTCCGCGCCAATGCTGTCTACGAGGGCGTCTACCTGCTCGGCACCTCGATCGCCCGTCCGCTGATCTCAAAGCATCTGATCGATATCGCCCGCAAGACCGGCGCGGATGCGATCGCCCACGGCGCGACCGGCAAGGGCAACGATCAGGTTCGTTTCGAGCTCTCCGCCTATGCTTTGAATCCCGACATCAAGATCATCGCGCCCTGGCGCGATTGGGCGTTCAAGAGCCGCACGGAGCTGCTGGCCTTTGCCGAACAGCACCAGATCCCGGTCGCCAAGGACAAGAAGGGCGAGGCTCCCTTCTCCGTCGACGCCAACCTGCTGCATTCCTCCTCCGAAGGCAAGGTTCTGGAAGATCCGGCGCAGGAAGCCCCGGAATATGTGCACATGCGCACGATCTCGCCGGAGGCCGCTCCCGACAGGGCGACGACAATCAAGGTCGGCTTCCGCAAGGGCGATGCCGTGTCTATCAATGGTGTCGAGATGTCGCCGGCGACGCTGCTCGCCACGCTCAACACCTACGGCCGCGACAACGGCATCGGCCGTCTCGATCTCGTCGAGAACCGTTTCGTCGGCATGAAGTCCCGCGGCGTCTACGAAACGCCCGGCGGCACGATCCTGCTCTCGGCGCACCGCGCCATTGAATCGATCACGCTCGACCGGGGTGCCGCCCATCTCAAGGACGAGATCATGCCGCGCTACGCCGAGCTGATCTATTACGGCTTCTGGTTCTCGCCGGAACGCGAGATGCTGCAGGCGCTGATCGACAAGAGCCAGGAGCATGTCGAAGGCGAAGTGACGCTGAAGCTCTACAAGGGCAATGTCATGGTCATCGGCCGCGAGAGCGAAAAGTCGCTCTATTCCGATAAGCTCGTCACTTTCGAGGACGACCAGGGCGCTTACGACCAGAAGGATGCAGCCGGCTTCATCAAGCTCAACGCGCTGCGCCTGCGCACGCTCGGCAAGCGTAACCTCGCGAAGTAATCACGTTTTCTCGGACTCGATACGAGCCCGCCGGTATTTTTGCCGTGCGGGCTTTTTCGTGAAATGAGGTACGGACGGTCAAAGCACGGCGCGCCGCGCAACCGGAAGGTGATGACGAGATGCAGATTGCGATCGAGCGGTTCAGCTTTTCACCGAGCGCAGAACCGCTCTGACCTTTTCATGGCCGTTTAATCGCCCTTGACCGGCGCCTGCCATCACTTAGTCTGCTCTGGTCATTCTTCGGAGCATCCCCATGACGCAGTCCCTGCTTTTCGGCGCCTTTCTGGCGGCGCTGTTCTATGTGCTCATTCCGGGACCCGCCTTCCTGCAACTGCTCGGCATCGGCGCCGGGCAGGGGCGTAAGGCGGGCGCCTTGTTCATGATGGGGCATCTGGTCGGGGATCTCATCTGGTCATCGCTGGCGCTGATTGCGATCGTCGGGGCGAAGACGATCGGGACCTTCGTCTTCGATCTGCTCGGGCTCGCCTGCGGTTTCTACCTCGCCTGGATCGGTTGGGGCGCAGTCAACGCCAAGCCGAGACCGGACGGGCAGGCGCTTGTTATGGTCGAGCGGCCGTTCCGGCGTGGCCTGATTTTCGGCGTCACCAATCCGAAGGGTTATCCGGTCGCGCTTGCCACATTCACGGCGCTGGTCGCAGGCTCGGCCGGCGCGCTCGATTTCGAGGCGCTGCCGGTGCTTCTCGTTGTGTCTTTCCTGGGTTTCGTGACAGCCGACGTCATTCTGATCGGCATCATCGGGGCGGGGGCGGTTCGTCGCTTCTATCGCGCGCATGAGCGGCTGATCGTGCGCTCGTCCGGCGTGCTGTTCATGGGCTTTGCCGCCCAGGCGCTATGGCATGCAACGCCCGGCCTCATCGGCTGGCGCAAGGCTTGAAGCGCCTCATTTCATGCGAGGCGCATTCGCTCAGCCGTTCAGGAAATTGACGATCGACTTTAGCGTCTGGACTTCATGAGGATCGCCGATCGACATGGCGACCTGCAGCTGATTCTTATAATAATCGAGGAAATTGAAACTCGTGCCGTCGGTGACGCTGGAGAGATCGATGATATTGCCCAGTGGATCGATCGCATGCATCGGCAATGGTTCGGAGATCGCGGCGTAAGTGTTCTGATCGATCAGGCCGCTATCGAAGCTTTGGCGGGCGTAGTTGCGCAGCTCGCCAGGGCTGACGGCGGTGAAATCCGGCCCCTCGTCGAGATTATCTTCGAGCTGGAACGAAACCGGGGCCGGAGCCTTTGTCTCGATTTGAATATCGGCAGTCTTCGAATTTCTTGCGTTATTAGGGTTGTTTTTAAACAGCAAACTCTGAGAAGACCGCAGGGAAAAAATTTCCATGGCGCATGTCCCCTGGCAGGAAGATCATCGGGAAACTAGCGCCTGTGGGTGATTCGCGTCAATCGTTAACAAATAGTTAATTTTCAATTGTCAAATCTTGTGTGCCGGCTCTGGCTGACCTGCGTCAGATTGCCCGACGAGGCAAACGCCTGACGCGGCGACATACCAATTCTGCGGCGGCTCTCCTATATTGACCATCCGTTCGCATACCAAAAGGAATTCTCCGATGGCTTCTCCCCATGATTTCAATCCGGCGCTCGTAAACTGGGACGCTCTCCACGGTCTGCCACGTTTCGATGCCATCGAGGATGGCGATTTTTCTGCCGCTTTCGGCGCAGCGCTCGCCGCGCATGAACAGGAGATCGATGAGATTGCCGGAAATAGCGATGCGCCGACATTCGACAATACGGTGGTGGCGCTTGAGATCGCCGGCGATGCACTGTCGCGCGTTTCGGCGCTGTTCTGGAACAAGGCGGGCGCACATACCAACGAAGTCATCCAGGCGCTCGAGCGGGAGATTTCGCCGAAGATGTCACGGCACTATTCGAAGATCGGGATGAATGCCGCGCTCTTTGCCCGCATCGACACGCTCTGGGAGAATCGTGAGAGCCTCGACCTGACGCTGGAGCAGACGCGGGTGCTGGAGCGGCATTGGAAAGGCTTCGTCAAATCAGGCGCCAAGCTTGAAAAGCCCGAGCAGGAGAAGCTTGCAGCGATCAACGAAAAGCTCGCGGGTCTCGGCACGCAGTTCGGCCAGAACGTGCTGGCCGACGAGAAGGCCTGGGCGCTGATGCTATCCGAGGGTGCAGAGCTCGACGGGCTGCCGGAATTCCTGCGCGACGCGATGGCAGCGGCGGCGCGCGAACGCGGCGAGGAGGGCAAATATGCGGTGACGCTGTCGCGCTCGATCATCGAGCCGTTCCTGACTTTCTCGGGGCGGCGGGACCTGCGCGAACAGGCCTTCAAGGCATGGGTGGCGCGCGGCGCAAACGGCGGGGAGACTGACAATCGCGGCGTCATCAAGGAAACGCTGGCCCTGCGCCACGAGGTGGCGAAGCTGCTCGGCTACGGCAATTTCGCCGAGCTGAAGCTCGACAATACGATGGCCAAGACGGCCGATGCGGTGAACGACCTGCTGAGGGCCGTCTGGGCGCGGGCGGTGAAACGCGCCGGCGAGGAAGAGCTCGACATCGCGGCACTGATCGCCGAAGAGGGGCGGAACCATGAGGTGATGCCTTGGGACTGGCGCCACTATGCCGAAAAGATCCGGGCGCGGAAGTTCGATTTTTCCGAGGCCGAGCTCAAGCCCTACCTGCAGCTCGAAAAGATCATCGACGCCTGCTTCGACGTGGCTGGCCGGCTGTTCGGCATCCGCGCGGTCGAGAAGAAGGGTGTCGCGGCTTATCACCCCGACGTCAGAGTGTTCGAAATCAGGGATCGGGACGACAGACTGGTCGCCCTTTTCCTCGGCGATTATTTCGCCCGCAGCTCGAAACGCTCAGGCGCCTGGATGAGCTCGCTGCAATCGCAGCACAAGCTGCAACTGAAGAACGGCCGCCGCGGCGAATTGCCGATCATCTACAATGTCTGCAATTTCGCCAAACCCGCCGAAGGCAAGCCGGCGCTGCTGTCGCTCGACGATGCCCGCACGCTGTTTCATGAATTCGGCCATGCGCTGCACGGCATGCTTTCAAACGTCACCTATCCCTCGGTTTCCGGCACCGGCGTCTCGCGCGATTTCGTGGAGTTGCCCTCGCAGCTTTATGAGCACTGGCTGACTGTTCCCGCCATCCTCAAGGAATACGCCGTGCATTTCGAGACAGGCGAGCCGATGCCGCAGGTGCTGATCGACAAGGTACTGGCGGCCCGCACCTTCAATGCCGGTTTCAATACCGTCGAATTCACCTCGTCGGCGCTCGTCGATATGGCGTTTCATACGCGCGAAGCGGTTGACGATCCGATGGCGGTACAGGCGGAGGTGCTGGCCGAGATCGGCATGCCGAAGTCGATCGTCATGCGCCATGCCACACCGCACTTCCAGCACATCTTCTCCGGCGGTTATTCGGCCGGCTATTATTCCTACATGTGGTCGGAAGTTCTCGACGCCGATGCCTTTGCCGCCTTCGAGGAGACGGGAGACGCCTTCAACGGCGAGATGGCGCGCAAGCTCAAGGAGAATATCTATTCCGCCGGCGGCTCGGTTGATCCCGAGGATGCCTATAAGGGCTTCCGCGGCAAGCTGCCGAGGCCGGATGCTATGCTGGTCAAAAAGGGACTCGCCACCTTCGAGGAATTGACAGGCAGCGACGCTTAAGACAGTTTGATGACAGAAAAGCGAGCGGCATGGCGGCAGCCATGCCGCAGCTTTCGCGCGCGACCCCCTTTCGCAATCGCGAAAAAACCGGTAAGAGCGCGCCAAACGTAAATGGCGCGTCCACTTGGCGTAGCGCCCCAGCCTCAGAGATTATGACATATGGCACTTCGCAACATCGCGATCATCGCGCACGTTGACCATGGCAAGACCACTCTCGTTGACGAGCTTCTGAAACAGTCCGGCTCGTTCCGCGAGAACCAGCGCGTCATGGAACGCGTGATGGATTCCAACGACATCGAAAAAGAGCGCGGCATCACCATTCTCGCCAAGGCGACTTCCATCGAATGGAAGGACACGCGCATCAACATCGTCGACACGCCCGGCCACGCCGACTTCGGTGGTGAAGTCGAGCGTATTCTCTCGATGGTGGACGGCGCGATCGTTCTCGTGGACGCTGCCGAAGGCCCGATGCCGCAGACCAAGTTCGTCGTCGGCAAGGCCCTCAAGGTAGGCCTGCGTCCGATCGTTGCGATCAACAAGATCGACCGTCCCGATGCGCGCGCCGACGAAGTCGTCAACGAAGTCTTCGACCTTTTCGCCGCACTCGATGCGACCGACGAACAGCTCGACTTCCCGATCCTTTACGGTTCCGGTCGCGCCGGCTGGATGAACTACGATCCGGCAGGCCCGACCGACGAAGGCCTTGCACCGTTGCTCGACCTCGTCGTCAAGCACGTGCCCGAGCCGAAGGTCGAAGAAGGTCCGTTCCGGATGATCGGCACCATCCTCGAAGCCAACAACTTCCTCGGCCGTATCATCACCGGCCGCATCGCCTCCGGCTCGATCAAGCCGAACCAGGCTGTCAAGGTTCTCGGCCAGGACGGCAAGTTGATCGAGCAGGGCCGTATTTCCAAGATCCTCGCCTTCCGCGGCATCGAGCGTCAGCCGATCGAGGAAGCGCACGCCGGCGACATCGTCGCGATCGCCGGCCTTTCCAAGGGCACGGTCGCCGATACCTTCTGTGATCCGTCGGTCACGGAAGCTCTGAAGGCGCAGCCGATCGACCCGCCGACCGTGACTATGTCCTTCATCGTTAACGACTCGCCGCTAGCCGGCACCGAAGGCGATAAGGTGACGAGCCGCGTCATTCGTGACCGCCTGTTCAAGGAAGCCGAAGGCAATGTTGCGCTGAAGATCGAAGAAAGCGCCGACAAGGACTCGTTCTTCGTCTCCGGCCGTGGCGAACTTCAGCTTGCGGTTCTCATCGAAAACATGCGCCGCGAAGGCTTCGAGCTTGCCGTTTCGCGTCCGCGCGTCGTCATGCACAAGGATGAGAGCGGTCAGCTTCTGGAGCCGATCGAAGAAGTTTTGATCGACGTCGACGAAGAACATTCCGGCGTCGTGGTGCAGAAGATGTCGGAGCGCAAGGCCGAAATGGTCGAGCTTCGCCCGTCCGGCGGCAACCGCGTCCGTCTGGTTTTCTACGCGCCGACTCGCGGCCTGATCGGCTATCAGTCGGAACTGCTGACGGATACGCGTGGTACGGCGATCATGAACCGCCTGTTCCACAGCTACCAGCCCTACAAGGGTGAGATCGGCGGCCGCGTCAACGGCGTGCTGCTCGCCAACGAAGCCGGTGAAGCCGTTGCTTACGCGTTGTTCAACCTGGAAGACCGCGGGCCGATGATCATCGACGCCGGCGAAAAGGTCTATATGGGCATGATCATCGGCATTCACACCCGCGACAACGACCTCGAGGTCAACGTTCTGAAGGGCAAGAAGCTGACCAACATCCGCGCCGCCGGCAAGGACGAAGCCGTCAAGCTGACCCCGCCGATCCGCATGACGCTGGAGCGCGCGCTCTCCTGGATCCAGGAAGACGAACTGGTCGAGGTCACGCCGAAGTCCATTCGCCTGCGCAAGATGTATCTCGACGCCAACGACCGCAAGCGGTTCGAGAAGACCAAGGCGGCTCTCTAAGAGCTCAGTCGTTACCGCCTTCAAACCCCGGCCTTCGAGCCGGGGTTTTTTATTGTGCGCTGCGTTGATTCCGACTTGTGACAATCGTTAAAAAAGCGTTAAATTTTATCCGTCGTCCACATATCAAGTCTGTGGGCAATCGATCACGATGCGCTCGCCGCATATGGTTAATTGCCTGCGGCAGGACCAGAGTAAGCGTTATGAAGACGTTGTCGATCGATGTCCGGCGGGCCGAACCGCACGATGCCCGAGCCATTTCGGAAACGCACAGGCTCGCGTGGCAACATACCTATGCAGGCATCATTCCGCATCGCGCGCTGACGCATATGATCGAGCGTCGTGGCGAGAACTGGTGGCGCAAGGCCACGCGCGGACCTGCGACATTGCTGGTTCTCGATGTCGCAGGGACGGTCGCCGGTTATGCGACGCTCGGTCTCAACCGTGCCCGCGCCCTGCCGCAGGAAGGCGAAATCTACGAGCTTTATCTTCGCCCCGAATATCAGGGCATCGGTCTCGGCCACATGCTGTTCGGCGAGGCGCGCCGGCTGTTGAAGTCGCTCGGCTGCAACGGGCTGGTCGTCTGGTGCCTCGAGGAAAACGAGGCCGCCAGCCGCTTCTACCGCCACCACGGCGGGACCGATTTCTGCGAAGGTATGGAAAATTTCGACCACAAGCAGTTGAAGAAGATCGGTTTCATCTGGAACTGATCGGCCTGCTCAAGCTTCGCACACCTCTCCTTTAAAGTTTTTGCCGCATCACGCCGGTGTCATCACGCATCGGTGATCTGCCGTGTTGCGTTGCGAGATGAAACTGATTATCTGGCTTCGAGCAATTCAACCCCGCGGGAGTATCCTATGCGCATCGACGCCATTTCAATCGGTAACAATCCACCTGAAGACGTCAACGTTATCGTCGAGGTTCCTGTTGGCGGTCATCCGATCAAGTATGAAATGGACAAGGAGGCCGGCACGCTGGTCGTCGATCGTTTCCTCTACACGCCGATGACCTATCCGGGCAATTACGGTTTCGTACCGCACACGCTGTCTGAAGATGGCGACCCGATCGACGTGCTGATCGCCAGCACCCGGCCGCTGGTTCCGGGTTGCGTCATCAACGTGCGTCCGATCGGCGTCCTGAAGATGGAAGACAATTCCGGCAAAGACGAGAAGATCATTGCCGTGCCGTCGCCGAAGCTGACGCTGCGCTATGAGAAGGTGAAGGACTTTACCGATCTTCCGGAGATCACGCTGAAGCAGATCGAGCATTTCTTCGAGCACTACAAGGATCTGGAGCCCGGCAAGTGGGTGAAGATCTTCGGCTGGGGCGATTCCAAGGAAGCCGGCCAGCTCATCATCGAGGCCGTCGAGCGGGCCAAGAAGGCGAAGGGCTGAACCCTCAGCCTAATAACGCTTCGAGCTTTTTTACCAAATCCTCCGGGTCGCCCTCGATCCGGAGGATTTTTTTGCGCGCCGTCTCGCCGGAGACGAGGCTGACGCTGGATTTCGGAATGCGCAGCGATTGGGCGACGAGAAGGATGAGGGCCTTGTTGGCCTTGCCCTTTTCCGGGGCTGATGTGACGCGGGCCTTCAGGTGCGTTTCGCCTTCGCCATCCGCCTCGATGCCATCGATCGCGTCACGCCCGCCATTCGGCGTCAGCCGGACGGCGAGGCGCAGATGATCACTGAAAAGGCTCCAGGGACGGCTCAGAGGCCAACGCCGAACATCGGCGCAATGGTGGTTGCTAGAAGCATGCGGATGAAGAAGATGATCAGCAACAGGATGATCGGCGAAATATCGATACCGCCGAGATTGGGCAGGAAGCGGCGGATCGGGCGCAGCACAGGCTCGGTGATGTTGTAGAGGAACATCCCAATCTGACTGACGAACTGGTTGTGGGAATTGATGACATTGAAGGCATAGAGCCACGAGAAGATCGCGCTGCCGACCAGAATGAACGTATAAATTCGCAAAGCTAAATCAATGGTGGCCAGCAGCGCATACATCGTCATCTCCAAATTCGTTGTTGACAGACATGTAGACATTGGCGACTAAACGAGCAAGTGCCGTGTGGAGACGCATGGCAGATCATGTTTAACGGGCCGCTTCGCAGCCATTCCGCGCCCGCTTCCTCGGACAAGGCCCATGTCGTTTTCGCCCACCGGAGACCGTTTTGCCGCGTTCCGGCATCCGTCGTACACGCGGTTCTTCTTCGCGCGCTTCCTGCTGTCCTTCTCGCAGCAGATCGTCAGTGTCGCCGTCGGCTGGCAGATGTACGATCAGACCGGCAAGGCGATCTATCTCGGTTTGATCGGGCTGGTACAGTTCCTGCCGTCGCTGCTGCTCATCCTGGTCACCGGTTCGGTCGCCGATCGGCACAATCGCCGGGCCATCGCCGCTCTTTGCTCTCTGGTAAGCGCGCTCTGCACGCTGGCGCTGCTGATCATGACGGCGACGGAGACCTTCGCGCCCTGGCCGGTCTTTGCGGTGCTTCTTATTTTCGGGATCGAGCGTGCCTTCATGTCGCCGGCGGTGCAGTCTCTCGCACCCAATCTCGTGCCCGAGCACGCCCTTTCCAATGCGATCGCCTGGAATTCATCGTCCTGGCAGCTCGCGGCGATCACCGGGCCCGTGATCGGCGGCCTGCTCTATGGCGTCAGTGCGACGACCGCCTATACGGTGGCGGTCATCTTTTCCATCCTCGGCGCGGCTCTCCTCTTCATGATCCCCAAGCCGGAACAGAAGACGACGGGCGAGGCCAAGAGCTGGGCGATGATCCTCGGCGGCTTCAGTTTCATCCGTGCCGAAAAGGTGGTGCTCGGCGCGATCTCGCTCGATCTCTTCGCCGTTCTGCTCGGCGGTGCGACTGCACTGATGCCGATCTTCGCCCGCGATATTCTGACGCTTGGCCCTTGGGGACTCGGACTGCTGCGGGCAGCGCCAGGACTCGGCGCCATCGTCATGGCGATCTTCCTCGCAGCCTACCCGCTGAAACACCGCGCCGGTCTCTATATGTTCATCGGCGTTGCCCTGTTCGGTGTCGGCACCATCATCTTCGGCGCCTCGACCAATACCGAAATTTCGATCGCAGCACTGGCGCTGATGGGCGCGGCCGACATGGTGTCGGTCTATGTGCGCGAGAGCCTGATCGCGCTCTGGACGCCGGACCAACTCCGCGGCCGGGTCAATGCGGTCAACATGGTCTTTGTCGGCGCTTCCAACGAACTTGGGGAGTTCAGGGCGGGCACGATGGCGTCGGTCTTCGGCGCGGTGCCAGCAGTCATCATCGGCGGGATCGGAACTCTGGCGGTTGCGGCGATCTGGGCTTCCAGTTTCCCGAAGCTGCGCAGGATCGACACGCTCGACGCGCCCGCCTGACCGCTAAGCGGAATTATGCGTGCAGAGTGATAGACGGTGTCGCCTTCGCCGACTTTCCCTCGAAGACGAGATCGAGGAATTCTGTCAGCCAAGCTCTCAGCGGCGCGTCGAACAGCATGCGGCCTTCGAGGTGTTCGCGGCCCTGCTGGGCATTCGGCAGAATGAAGCGATGCGCACCGTGCACGACCCAGCGATGCATCATCACCCGGGTGAGCTCGGCATGGAACTGCAGGCCCCAGGCGTTACCGTCGTAGCGGAAGGCCTGGTTCGGGTAGGCATCGCCTTCGGCGAGCAGATCGGCACCGTGTGGCAGCTCGAAGCCTTCGCGGTGAAAATGATAGACCATCTTCGGCCAGTGCATCAGCAGGCGGCCCTTCTCGGTCGGGTGCAGCGGGTACCAGCCGATCTCCGTCGAGCCGTCGGCATTCGGCTGCACCTTGCCGCCGAGTTGACGCACCAGCATCTGGGCACCGAGGCAGATGCCGAGAAAAGGGCGTTTTTCCCGTAGCGGGACGTCGATCCAGTCGATCTCCTTCTTGACGAAGTCGTCCGGATCGTTGGCGCTCATCGGCCCCCCGAAGACGACGGCGCCGGCATGGTCTGCGAGCGTCATCGGAAGCGGATCACCGAGGACCGGGCGACGGATATCGAGGCAGTAGCCTTTTTCGACCAGCAATTGCCCGACACGTCCGGCACTGGATCGCTCCTGATGCAGGACGATAAGGATCGGGCGCCGGTCCCTGTTCAGGTTTTGCTCAGTCGGCATCATCTTGCGCAACCTGGATATCCGTTACCCTGGCGGCCGCCTCCTGCCGCTTTTGAATGCGTTCGCGTGAGGAGACCCCGAGCAGATCGGCGATACGCCAGATGACATGATCTTCCATCTCGCTGCGCTCGCCGTCGGCATAAACGATGTCCCAGAGAATGCCGATCAGCTCCAGACGTTGCTCGGTATCGAGATGGCGTTTCAGGTCGGCGGTGAAGCGATAATAGTCGACGGCGGAGCTTTCGGCTTCGAGGCCGGCGGCCATCAAAGCATCGAGCTGCTTGCTGTCGAGCGAATACTGCTCCTTCAAGAGCTTGCGCAGCCGCTTCTTTTCACTGGCCTTGATCTGGCCGTCGGCTTCCATGACCTGCATGCAGAGTGCTGCCACTGCGATGCGCGGGTCATCGGGGGCAAAGCCTTTCTTCGGACGATCGGCGGTGAGATTCTGGAAGAATGCCTGAAAGCGTTCGAACATGCGGGTTTCGTTCCGTGTCAGAAAAGGCGAAGCCGTGTCTTGGGTTCCGGTTCCGTCCTGGGATCGCGAACGCCGGGATCATCCGGCAGCCCGCCGAAAAAGGGCTTTGCTTCGTTCGGTGCTGGCGCTTTGCCGCTGGCGGCGGCTTCGACGGGTTTCGGCTTTGCCGGCGCCGGGCGCACAGCCTCGGCGATCGTTGCGGCGCGTTCCAGCTCAATAATGCGGTGATCGTTGACCGGGCTTTCCGGTTTGACGTCACGCAGCGGCGGCAGGGTCTTCAGAGCCGTTTCGATCGAGGCCGGGACTGAGCCGTCTTCGACCGGCCCCTCGATCTGACCGAACGGCGCCTTCCATTCGAAGGCGTCGAGACGACCGGTGACCGGCGACACCGGCAGCCATTTGTCGGAGACGAAACCATCCGCAACCCAGGCGGGATCGCGCGGGGCTTTCAGCGCCTGGGCGAGCCAGTGGCGCACGCGGCCCTGGTCGCCGGTCTCGGCCTCCTCGATGTCGGCCAGGAGCAGGAAGGCGGCTTCACGCGGCTCAATGCGCGCCGCCGCTTCCGCCTTGGCGCGCGCCTTGGCAAATTCCTGCGCGTCGAGCGCCGCCTTAGCGACGACAAGAAGAGATTCAACATTGTTCGGGCGCATCGCTTCCAGCCGTTCGGCGCGTTTCAGGCGGTCGAGTGTGGAATCGCCGCTGCGGGCTCTGACATAGGTCTGGCCGATCTCGGGATGAGGCGCCGATTTCCATACTTGTTCGAGGATCGAAGCGGCCTTGCGCAGACCGCCTTCGCGGAACAGTGCCTTCGCGGCAATGAGAGCGGCCGGAACGAAATCGGCGGCGAGCTTCAGCGCCTGCAGGGCGTCGTCGCGGGCGCCGGCCGGGTTGCCTTCCAGCTTTTCGGTGGCGCGTGCCGTCAGCAGCACGGCGTGCAGGCGGTTGGCCTCGGGTTTGTCAACGACGCGGGCGGCCTTCTGCTGCTCGAGCAGTCGGATCGCATCGTCCCAGCGGCCGGCTTGGCTGCGATATTCGAGGGTCGCCTGGGCGGCCCAGGGCAGATAGGGGGCGTTGTCGGCGGCCTTTTCGGCATATTGGCGGGCGGCCTCGTTGGCTCCGAGGCGGCGGGCTTCGAGATAGAGGCCGCGCAGGCCAAGTTCGCGCGTTTCCGGGTCGTTGGCCATGGCTTCGAACTTGGCGCGCGCCTCATCATGGCGGCCTTCGATCAGTGCCGCCTGAGCCTCGAGCAGATTGATCAGCGGCTCCTGATCGGCGCGGATGAGGCCACGCGAACGAGCCGCCATCTTGCGGGCGAGCAATGCATTGCCGGCGCCCGCGGCGATCAGGCCGGTCGACAGTGCCTGATAGCCGCGATCGCGCTTGCGGGCGCGGAAATAGCGTGTCACCGAATGCGGCGAAGTCCAGATCAACCGGGCGAACCACCAGGCGATCATCACGGCGGCGATAAGGGCGATGATCGCGCTGACGGCGACGATCAGTTTCGTCTGGTAGATCTGGCCCTCCCAGATCAGCGAGATGTCCCCGGGGCGGTCGGCGAACCAGGAGAAGCCGTAGGCAAGAAGCAGGACGAGCAAGGCGAAGATGACTAGCCTGGTCATGGTCTCACCCTTCCTTGCCGGCGCCGTTGACGGCTTTCGACAGCGCCCCGCCGACCAGTTCCTCGACACGGATGCGCGCTTCCAGCGACTGCTTGAAGGCGGCGGACGCTTGCTTGCCGGGGGGCGGCAGATTGTTCCATTCGGCGGACGCACCGGGCAGATCGCCGTTCTTCACCTTGTCTTCTAAGCGGGCGGCGATCGCTTCGACGCTTTCGCCTTCGATATTGCCGACGGGTCGGACCGTCACCAGCGATTTTGCGCTCGCCATCAGCCGATCCGACCAGCTCTGGTTCGGATCCGGCTGATTAATCGATTCGATGATGGCGGTTGCAACGTCGGGAACCTGGCGCATCAGGTCGGCGCGTGAGGGAACGCCGGTCTCGGCAAAGCCACGCAAGTCGGCGACAGCAGGATCGTCAGGTGCGACGCCGGCGAACGTATCCAACTCGGCCAGGAACGGCCCGCCGCGATCGATCGCCGCCTTCAGGGCGGCGGCCGCGATGGCTCGGGCGACGGCAACATCCTCGCGCGGCTCATTGAGCTTCTTTTCGGCCTCGGCGAGGCGCTTGGCGATATCGGCGTCGCTGCTCGTCTGTTGGTCGGAGGACTGGGCAAGCATCGAGCGCAGCTGGTCGACCTGACTGCTGAGCTCTGCAACCTTCTGGTTGAGCGCCTCGACATTTGCAGGATCTGCCGATGGCGCCGCTGCGGTGTTCTTCGCAGCCGTTTCCAGCGCGGCAATCCGCGTCTCGAACGCGCCGTCACCCGTGTTTACGGGATTGGCGGCAAGGTTGGCGACGGTCTGTTTCAAGCCTTCGATCTCACCGGAGAGATCGGCGATCTCGGACGAGGTCTGCGGGGCGGAGGAACCCGGGAGGTAACCTGCATATTGAATGACACCCGCGCCAAGCAGCGCCACGAGACCGCCGAAAATGCCGGCGGCGATAAGACCGGAGGTGCCGGCGCCCCGCCGCGCGGGCTGTTCGGCAGGGGGTGTGAAGGAAGATTCGGCGGCTGCCGACTTCTCCTCCTCCGGCTCCGATTCGGGCCTGCTTTCGGGTTCAGGCTGCGACGCCGCTTCGGTTTCGGGCGGCGGGCCGAGATCCGCAGGGTGGCTGTCAGCGTCGCCGGAATGATTGTTCACCGGCTTTTCGGTATCGGCTTCGGAGGCGAAGTCCTGTGCATCGAGGTCGATCGTGACCGGCTCATCGGCGCTCTTCGAATGGCGTGGCGGGTTTCCCGATACCATGAGGTCCTCTTTATCCTGCATTGCAACGAAACTAGACAGTGATGCCAGTTAAGGGAAGAGGTTAGATCAAATTTGGGCGGCTAGAGCCTTCAAAGCAGCGACAAAAGACTTTGCTCATCCGGCATGGACGAAATCGCCACGGTTTTTTTCAGGGACATCGGAATGGCCTGTGCTACCGCTTCGCTCAGGCAGAGAAGGCGGGTTTCGCGGTGTTCCGACAGGGCTGATCGCAGCTCTGCCAGGTGAAAAAAATCTTCCACCGCCTGCCGGGAATAGAAGAGAACGGCGTTCGGGCGGCCGCCGGAAAAGAGAGCTTCGACCTCAATCGGGCTCGGAACAACCGGCGTCATGCGATAGCATTCGGCGACGGAAAAACGGATGCCGCGTTCGACCATTCCTTGTTCAAAAGTTTCGGCGCGCGGTATCCCGGCAAGATAGAGCAAACCATTCACCCCTTGCGCCGCGACGAGCTCGGCGAGATCGCGTCCGTTGCCGGAGGAAGAGGCGACCGATCGGAAGCCGAGGCTTTCCGCGGCTTGCGCCGTCGCGTCTCCGACCGCGAAAAGCGGGCGGGCCAGATGCGGGTAGAGCTGATCGCCGAGGGCGGAAACGACCCTGACCGCCTCGGCGCTGGTCACAGCGATTGCACCGCTGCTGGCCGTAAGCGCGCTTGCGGCTGCGGCCCTGTCGTGCACCGGCCGACGCAGCGGCAGCAGCAGCGGCTCGTGGCCCATGTCGCGCAGACGTTGTGCTGTTCTTGTCGCCGAATGCGCGGGGCGGGTGACGAGCACACGCATGGCCGCTTCAGTGCCAGTCGTCGAAGAAGGCGCTGCCGGCTCTAGCGCGCACATCCTGGCCGGCGCGGGTGCCGAGTGCGGCCGCGTCGCGGCGGTGGCCATCGGTGGTCACCGCATGCTGGCTGCGGCCGTCGGGCGTGATGATCAGGCCGGAGAATCGAATGAGGTCGCCCTCGCAAACGGCATAGCCGCCGATCGGCGTGCGGCAGGAGCC
Source organism: Rhizobium sp. Nf11,1 (assembly GCF_050587665.1). NCBI lineage: Bacteria > Pseudomonadati > Pseudomonadota > Alphaproteobacteria > Hyphomicrobiales > Rhizobiaceae > Rhizobium > Rhizobium sp. Nf11,1. The sequence goes on from NZ_JBOBHU010000014.1 coordinate 66,893, forward strand.
GTCGAGAGCAGCGAGGAAGGCGCGTTCGCAGGAGACGGTGTCGAAGGTCGCGGCATCGTTGACCGCCGCCAAGAGGTCATCGATTTTTGTGTCGCCGACGCGGCTTTCGATGCAGATCGCCCCCTGCGCCGGCGCCGGTGGGAAGCTATCGGGGTCGAGGATATCGGTGATCACCTCGACCTTGCCGAGTCGTTTGAGGCCGGCTAGCGCCAGCAAGGTCGCATCCACCTGCCCTTCCTCCAGCTTGCGCAGGCGGGTTTCGACGAGGCCGCGGAAGGTGATGACGTTGATGTCGGGCCGCATACGGCGGATCAGCGCCTGGCGGCGCAGCGACGAAGAGCCAACGGTGGCGCCATGCGGCAGGTCGATCAGTCTGGGTGCGGTGCGACCGACGACGGCGTCGCGGATATCCTCGCGCGGCAGATAGGCAGAGAGGTGGAGGCCCTCCGGCAGGTGCGTCGGCATGTCCTTGGCGGAGTGCACGGCGAAATCCAGCTCGCCCGACACAAGCTTCTGCTCGAGTTCCTCGGTGAAGAGACCCTTGCCGCCGATCTCGGCCAGCGATCGGTCGGTGATGCGGTCGCCCTTGGTGGTCAGCACGACGATTTCGAACATCTCTTCAGGCAGGTTATGCGCCGCCATCAGCCTGTCGCGGGCCTCATGCGCCTGGGCAAGCGCCAGCGGGCTGCCCCGCGTGCCGATCCGGAAAGGTTTTGTTTGCATCCGCTCTGTTCCGTTGTTACCGGAATTCTCGTAAACGGGTTTCCGTTCCATCGCAATCAACGAACAGGCCAATGGTTCCCTTTCTGCGCATCCTCGGCATCGAAACAAGCTGCGACGAGACCGCCGCCGCCGTCGTCGAGCGTGATGCGGAGGGGCATTGCAACGTCCTGTCGGACGTCGTGCTTTCCCAGCTCGACGAGCACAGCGCCTATGGCGGCGTGGTGCCGGAGATCGCCGCGCGCGCCCATGTCGAGGCGTTGGACGAACTGATCGAACAGGCGCTGAAACGCGCGAATCTGTCGCTTGATGATGTCGACGCCATCGCCGCCACGTCAGGCCCGGGTCTGATCGGCGGATTGCTTGTCGGATTGATGACCGGCAAGGCGATCGCCAGGGCCGCCGGCAAACCGCTCTATGCGGTCAACCATCTCGAGGGCCATGCGCTGACGGCGCGGCTGACCGACGGGCTCTCCTTTCCCTATCTGGTGCTGCTCGTTTCCGGCGGCCATACGCAGCTGATCCTGGTGCGTGGCGTCGGACAGTATGAACGTTGGGGCACTACGATCGACGATGCACTCGGCGAAGCTTTCGACAAGACGGCAAAATTGCTCGGCCTGCCCTATCCCGGCGGTCCGGCGGTGGAGCGGATGGCGCGCGACGGCAATGCCGATCGTTTCGATTTTCCGCGCCCGCTCGTCGGCGAGGCGCGGCTCGACTTCTCGTTTTCCGGCCTTAAGACGGCGGTGCGGCAGGCGGCGCAAGAGATCGCGCCGCTCAGCGATCAGGATGTGGCTGATATCTGCGCTTCGTTCCAGAAGGCGATTTCGCGCACGCTGAAGGACCGCATCGGCCGCGGCCTGCAACGGTTCAAGACGGAGTTCCCGAGCAGCGGCGAGAAGCCGGCGCTGGTCGTTGCCGGCGGCGTCGCTGCCAATCTCGAGCTGCGCGGCACGCTCCGGGCGCTCTGCGACAAGAACGGCTTCCGCTTCATTGCGCCGCCGCTCAGCCTTTGCACCGACAATGCGGTGATGATCGCCTGGGCGGGGCTCGAGCGCATGGCGACCGGTGTAGCGCCTGATACACTCGACGTGCAGCCGCGTTCGCGCTGGCCGCTCGATGCCAATGCCGAAACGCTGATCGGCTTTGGAAAGAGAGGAGCCAAGGCATGAGTGAAAAGATCGCCGTCATCGGATCGGGCGCATTCGGCACGGCGCTTGCCGCTGTGATCGCCCTTGCCGGCCGCAGCGCCGTGACGCTCGTCGGGCGCGATCCGTCCCTGATCGAGGATCTGAAAGAAGAACGGCTGCATGATGCCGTGCTGCCCGGCATCTCGCTGCCCGAAGCCCTGGAATTTTCCGCCGAGGCGGATGCGATCACCGGGGCGTCCATCGTGCTTTTTGCGATGCCGTCGCAGGCACAGGCCGACGCGGCGCGGCAATATGGTCCCTACCTGTCAAAGGATGCCGTTGTCGTCACCTGCGCCAAGGGCATTGAGCGGACGACGGGCAATCTTTTGACCGATATGCTCGAGCGGGAACTGCCGGACCATCCGGTGGCGGTTCTCTCCGGCCCGGGATTTGCCACCGATATCGCCAAAGGGCTGCCGACGGCGATGGCGATTGCGGCTAATGACATGGAGACAGCCGAGCGGCTCGCTCAGGCGATCTCCGGACGGACCTTCCGGCTCTATGCCTCCACCGATCGTATCGGCGTGCAGCTCGGCGGCGCGCTCAAAAATGTGCTGGCGATCGCCTGCGGTATCGTCGAGGGCCGCGGCATCGGCGAATCCGCCCGTGCGGCATTGATCGCCCGTGGTCTCGCGGAAATGTCGCGCTTCGTCGTGGCCAAAGGCGGGCAGGCCGATACGGTGCGCGGACTTTCCGGTCTCGGCGATCTGGTGCTGACGGCAACGAGTCATCAATCGCGAAACCTGCGTTTCGGCATTGCGCTCGGGCGCGGCGAAAAGACCGATCCCACCCACGGCGCCCTGGTGGAGGGTGCGTTTGCCGCTTCCGTCGCCTCCCGGCTTGCCGCGGGGCTTGCGATCAGCATGCCGATCACGGATGCCGTTTCCGCCATCATCGACGGCCGGCTCGACATATCAGACGCCATCGAGCAGTTGATGACGCGTCCAATCACCACCGAATAGGAGAACAGACATGCTTTTCGCCCTGCTCTGCAAGGACAAGCCGGGACATCTGAACGTTCGCATGGAGACGCGGCCGACGCATCTTGCCTATCTCGACAAACTCAATGCCGAAGGCAAGCTCTCCATGGCCGGCCCTTTCCTTGACGACGAAGGCAAGGCCTGCGGCAGTCTGGTGCTTGTCAAGGCGGAGACAGCGCAAGAGGCAAAGGCGCTCGCCGATGCCGACCCTTACGCCATGGCCGGTTTGTTCGAAAGCGTCGATATCAAGCCCTTCAACTGGGTCTTCAACAAGCCGGAGGCGTGAGCATGGCGCATTGGCTCTATAAATCCGAACCTGCCTCCTGGTCCTGGGAGCAGCAGAAGGCCGCCGGTGAAAAAGGCACGGAATGGACCGGCGTGCGCAACTATCTGGCGCGCAACAACATGCGGGCGATGCAGATTGGTGACAAAGGGTTCTTCTACCATTCCAATGACGGGCTGGAGATCGTCGGCATCGTCGAAGTCGCAGCGCTGTCGCATCCCGACTCCAGCGGCAAGGGCGATCCGAAGTGGGATTGCGTCGATATCCGCGCCGTCATGGACATGCCGAAGCCGGTAACGCTGAAGGACATCAAGGCGAATGCGAAACTCGCCAAAATGTCGCTCGTCACCTCCATGCGCCTTTCCGTGCAGCCGGTGACGGATGACGAATGGGCCGAAGTCTGCCGCATGGGCGGCCTCGACAATCCGCCGCGCTGAAGACCATTGAAGACCGACCCGGAAACCTTCATTCGCGCCAATACGAGTCTGCTGCCGCCGCCGCAGGTGCCGGAGATTTCGCTCTTTCTGGCGAACGAGGCGCATGAACTCTGGCTGAAAACGGAAGAGGAGCTGGAAGCCGTCGGCCTGCCGCCGCCCTTCTGGGCTTTTGCCTGGGCGGGCGGGCAGGGGCTGGCGCGCTACATCCTCGATCATCCGGACATGGTGCGGGGCAAACGCGTGCTGGATTTCGCCAGCGGCTCCGGCCTTGTCGGCATTGCGGCGGCTATGGCCGGCGCCGGGGAGGTGATGGCTGCCGATATCGACCCCTGGGCAAAGACGGCAATCCGGCTGAATTCCGAGGCCAATCATGTTGCGCTCGGATTTACCGGCGCCGATCTGGTCGGTGCGAGCGTCGAGGCGGACATCGTGCTAGCCGGCGATGTCTTTTACGATCGCACATTCGCCGATGCGCTCGTCCCCTGGTTCGCGCGGCTGGCGGCCGAGGGCAGGCCGGTACTGGTCGGCGATCCCGGGCGCAGCTACCTTCCGCGGGACCGGCTGGAATTCTGCGCCGTCTATCAGGTGGCGGTGACGCGGGCGCTAGAGGATAGCGACATCAAGAAGACGACCGTATGGCGCTTCGCGCCCGGCTGATACGGAACTCTAACGCGCGTCGCGATGCGCCATGCGGTTAAGGCCGGATGACGCAGACATTGGCTTCATAGGAGCAGGGATCGTCCTGGATGGCGACGTCGATGACCTTTGCCTTCGGCGCCAGCGTCTCAGGCCGGGCTGCAGGATAGTAGCCGTAGCCGTTGCCACCGACATAGGTCCCGCCGTCGGTCTCGTAGACATAGGAAGACCCGGCATAGGTGCCGCTGCCGTATCCGCCGGCTGTCTGGGGCAGGAGGACGACGAGACTGCCGCGGGTGACGCGATTGGCTGTCGGCGGCGAAAACCGTTCCAGCATCGGCATCCGCTTTCTGCCGTATCGATAGCCATAGGTGCTGTCGAAACGAATGCCGCGATCGCGCCAACTCAGCCTTTCGCCGAGATAAAGTCCATCGTGAAAGACACGGCGATGGGGAAAGCGACGATCGTCGCGGTGCTCGCCCGCCATGGCGGGAAGTGCGGCCAGCGCGGCAAGGGTAAGCAAGGTAGCTCTCGACAGACTGCGAAACATCGACGCCGGCCTCCGGAATTGCAATCGTTAACAAATCGTTAACGCCAGATTGCGCCAAAAGCTGCAGCTTGTCCATGCGCGCCTGAGAAGTGGCCGAAATATTGAGCGGAAAAGACCAGTTTCGTTAGTCCGCAAACTTCCCGGTAACCCGAATCGATTAAATTAAAAGCAGACAGCGATTGTGCTTGTCGTATGGCTTTCCGGTGATTAAACGTGCGCAATTGATGCAACGCACACAGAGAATTTTGTCATTCGTGTGGTTGACTGAGCATGCTCCGAAATCCGGGAGCGCAGAGAAGCCGCCGCGAGGTTCTGATGGCGAACGTGACAAATAACCGGCCCCTGTCGCCGCATTTGCAAGTCTATAAACTTATTCCCACCATGGTCATGTCGATCGTCCACCGCATCACCGGTGGCGCGCTCTACGTCGGCACGCTGCTGGTCGCCTGGTGGCTGATCGCAGCGGCAAGCGGCCAGAGCTCCTACGACTGGGCCAACTGGGTGCTCGGCAGCCTTCTCGGCAAGCTCGTGCTGCTCGGCTATACCTGGGCACTGCTGCACCACATGCTCGGCGGTTTCCGCCATCTCATGTGGGACCTCGGCTACGGCTTCGAGAAGGAAGTCTCGACCAAGCTCGCCATCGCCAACGTCATCGGCTCGCTCTGTCTGACCGTGCTGGTCTGGGCGATCGGCTTTCTCATTCGCTTCTGAAGGTCCTCTCATGGATATGCGCACCCCCCTCGGCAAGGTTCGCGGGCTCGGCTCCGCCAAGGAAGGCACAAGCCATTTCTGGCGTCAGCGGCTGACCGCGGTCTCCAATATTCCGTTGATCCTCTTCTTCGTCATCTTCATGATCACCTATGCCGGCGCGCCCTATGCGGATGTTGTTCGCGCCCTGTCGAACCCCTTTGTCGCCGTCGTCATGGGATTGATGGTGATATCGGGCGTCATCCATATGAAGCTCGGCATGCAGGTCATCATCGAGGATTATGTGCATGGCGAATTCGGAAAGATCGCTCTGCTGATGCTGAACACGTTCTTTGCGATCGTGGTCGCCAGCCTCTGTCTCTTCGCCATTTTGAAAATTGCATTCGTAGGATAAGCTCGACATGGCACCGACTTCACCAGCCCAGAATGGCAAGGCCTACAAATATGTCGACCACTCCTATGACGTGATCGTCGTTGGCGCCGGCGGCGCAGGTTTGCGCGCGACGCTCGGCATGGCCGAGCAGGGATTCCGTACCGCCTGCATCACCAAGGTTTTCCCGACCCGCTCGCACACCGTAGCGGCGCAGGGCGGCATCGCCGCCTCGCTGCGCAACATGACGCCGGATAGCTGGCAGTGGCATCTCTACGACACCGTCAAGGGTTCGGACTGGCTCGGCGACGTCGACGCCATGCAGTATCTGACCATGGAAGCGCCGAAGGCGGTCTATGAGCTCGAGCATTACGGCGTGCCGTTCTCGCGTAACGAGGAGGGCAAGATCTATCAGCGCCCCTTCGGCGGCCACATGCAGAATTACGGCGAGGGCCCGCCGGTGCAGCGCACCTGCGCCGTCGCCGACCGTACCGGCCACGCCATCCTGCATACGCTCTACGGCCAGTCGCTGCGCAACAATGCCGAATTCTTCATCGAATATTTTGCGCTCGACCTGATCATGTCCGAAGACGGCAGCCGCTGCACCGGTGTCGTCGCTTGGTGTCTCGATGACGGCACGATCCATCGCTTCGCCGCCAAGATGGTGGTGCTGGCGACCGGCGGCTACGGCCGCGCCTATTTCTCGGCAACGTCTGCCCATACCTGCACCGGCGACGGCGGCGGCATGGTGGCACGCGCCGGCCTGCCACTGCAGGACATGGAATTCGTGCAGTTCCACCCAACCGGTATCTACGGATCGGGCTGTCTGATCACCGAAGGCGCGCGCGGCGAAGGCGGTTACCTCGTCAACTCCGAGGGCGAACGCTTCATGGAGCGTTATGCGCCTTCGGCCAAGGATCTTGCCTCGCGCGACGTCGTTTCGCGCTGCATGACGCTGGAGATCCGCGAAGGCCGCGGCGTCGGCAAGAACAAGGACCACATCTTCCTGCATCTCGACCATCTCGATCCGGCCGTTCTGCATGAACGCCTGCCGGGCATTTCCGAGAGCGCCAAGATCTTCGCCGGCGTCGACGTCACACGCGAGCCGATCCCGGTTCTGCCGACCGTTCATTACAATATGGGCGGCATCCCCACCAACTATTGGGGCGAAGTGCTGAACGCCGATGGCGCCAATCCGGAGCGGATCATTCCCGGCCTGATGGCTGTGGGCGAAGCAGGCTGCGCTTCGGTGCACGGCGCCAATCGCCTCGGTTCCAACTCGCTGATCGACCTCGTGGTCTTCGGCCGCGCCGCCGCAATCCGCGCCGGCGAGGTCATCGACCGGGCGGCGCCGATCCCGCATCTCAACGTAGCCGCCTGCGACAAGATCATGGACCGCTTCGACGGCCTGCGCCACGCCAGCGGCGGCACGCCGACGGCAGCGCTGCGCGAGAAGATGCAGCGCGCCATGCAGGAAGACGCGGCGGTGTTCCGCACCCAGGAATCGCTGGAATCCGGTTGCCGGCGCATTTCGGCGATCTGGCAGGAAATGCGCGATCTGAAAGTCACCGACCGTTCGATGGTCTGGAACTCCGACCTCGTGGAAACGCTCGAGCTGCAGAACCTGATGGCAAACGCCATCACGACGATCTACGGCGCCGAGGCCCGCAAGGAGAGCCGCGGTTCGCACGCACGTGAGGATTACACCGAGGGCGCATTCGCCGGCCGCGACGACGTCAACTGGCGCAAGCATACGCTCGCCTGGGTGAACGAGGCAGGCGAGGTGAAACTCGACTATAGGCCTGTTCACACCGAGCTGATCGCCGAAGGCATCGATCCGCACAAGATCGAGCCGAAGGCGCGCGTCTACTGATCTCAAGAGGAACCTCGCATGGTTGAACTCGCTCTCCCCAAGAACTCCCAGATGCGCGAAGGCAAGGTCTGGCCGAAGCCGGCCGGTGCAACAAACACGCGCGAATTCCGCGTCTATCGCTGGAGCCCGGATGATGGTCAGAACCCGTCGATCGACACTTTCTACATCGATGTCGACGATTGCGGCCCGATGGTTCTCGACGGCCTGCTCTACATCAAGAACAAGATCGATCCGACGCTGACGCTGCGCCGTTCCTGTCGCGAGGGCATCTGCGGCTCCTGCGCGATGAACATCGACGGTACCAACACGCTTGCCTGCACCAAGGGCCTCGACGATATCAAGGGCGCGGTGAAGATCTATCCGCTGCCGCATCTGCCCGTCGTCAAGGATCTGGTGCCCGATCTCAGCAACTTCTACGCCCAGCATCGCTCGATCGAGCCTTGGCTGAAGACGGTGTCGCCGACGCCGGCCAAGGAATGGAAGCAGAGCCACGAGGACCGGCAGAAGCTCGACGGTCTTTATGAATGCATCCTTTGCGCCTGTTGCTCGACCTCCTGTCCGAGCTACTGGTGGAACGGCGACCGCTATCTCGGTCCGGCCGTTCTGCTGCAGGCCTATCGTTGGCTGATCGACTCCAGAGACGAGGCGACCGGCGAACGTCTCGACAATCTCGAGGACCCGTTCCGCCTCTACCGCTGCCACACGATCATGAACTGTGCGCAGACCTGCCCGAAGGGCCTCAATCCGGCCAAGGCAATCGCCGAAATCAAGAAGATGATGGTCGAGCGCCGGGTCTGATCACTGCGGGAGTCGGGGAGATACGCGCGCGCAACACCTTCCTGACAAAATTCATGTGCAGGAAGTTTTGCAGCAGGGCAGTTGAACTGTATCGTTTTTCGGTTAGGTGTTGTCACGGGCAATTTCTGCAACCCGACTTGATTAACCAAAGCGAATTACGATAATCGGACTTGTCTCACGCCCGTTCTTGCGGCGATAGCCGAATTCAGGAGTATGATGATGCAGTTGCGATATGCGATGACAGGTCTGGTGGTGGCTCTCGCGCTAGCCGGTTGTCAGCGTACGGCATATGATTATAGCTCCAACTCGAACGCCGGACCGGCGCCGTTGACGGCGCAGCCTGTGCCCTCTGTGCAGGGCGGCCAGCTTCCGCCGCCGACCGGCAGCTCGCAGTTTCCGGCCGCGCCGACGGCGACGGCACCGATGCCTGGGGCGCAGTCAGGCGCCATGGCAGCGAATGCGCTCGACGTCACCAAGGAATCGATGGTCGGAAGCTGGCGCGTCAACGGCAGCTGCGACATGTTCCTGACGCTCACCAATCTCGGCAGCGGGTCGCGTGGCGGCACGCGCGGCTGCGTCGGCGAGCTGACGGCGATGGGCTCCTGGGAGGTCGCCGGCAAGCAGGTGCTGCTCAAAGATCGTTCGGGCAACCAGATCGGCAGCGTCTACAAGACGGCCGACAATCGCTTCCAGGGCCAGACGAATACGGGTCAGCAGATCAGCCTCAGTCGGTAAATGAACCGGCGCGGTAAACGAACCGCGCGGCGAACGATCCGGCGGTGCGCCGCTGATGACCGACAGGCGGACGTGCCCTCATGCAGCCAATGCCAGATTATACGCTCAGCGTTTGCGAACAGCTTAAATCGCTGACGCTTGCCGGTGCGTTGCAGGTCGATTCCGCCCAGATGGAGGTGGCCAAAAGCCTGGATCGGGTGCTTGCCGGGCTGAAGCAACTGCGGCCGGCGGCCAAAACGAGCGCGCTCGGTTGGCTGTTTGCCAAGAAGAAGAAAGCCGCCGACGGCATCAAGGGACTCTATATTCACGGCAGCGTCGGACGCGGTAAGACCATGTTGATGGACATGTTCTTTGCCATGGCGCCGTGCAGGAAGAAGCGCCGGGCGCATTTCCATGAATTTATGGCGGATGTTCACAACCGTATCGCGGCACATCGGCTGAAGCTCAAGAACGGCGAGACGAAGCAGGCCGATCCGATGCCGCCGGTCGCCGCAGCCCTCTACGATGAAGCGGAACTGCTCTGCTTCGATGAATTCACCGTCACCGACATTGCCGATGCGATGATCCTGTCGCGGCTGTTTTCCGAACTCTTCGCGCGGGGATGCGTGCTGGTGGCGACCTCGAATGTCGAACCGGACAATCTCTACAAGGATGGGCTCAATCGCGGCCTGTTCCTGCCCTTCCTCGCTCTGCTCAAGCAGCATGTCGATGTCGTCACACTGGATTCGCCGACCGACTACCGGATGGAGAAGCTGAATAGCCTGCCGGTCTATCTCGTGCCGCTCAGCGAACATAATGACATGGCGATGGAGGCGTCCTGGACGCAGGCGCTGCATGGGCGCAAGGCGCAGCCGCTCGATATACCGATGAAGGGGCGCTCCATCCACGTGCCGCTTGCCGCCGACCGCATGGCGCGCTTCTCTTTCGCCGATCTCTGCGACAAGCCGCTCGGGGCCGCCGACTTCCTGGCCATCGCCGAACGCTTCGATATGGTCTTCCTCGATCACGTTCCCTTGCTCGGGCCGGAGAAGCGGAACCAGATCAAGCGTTTCATCATTCTGGTCGATACGCTCTACGATCATGCCGTGCGGCTTTACATATCGGCAGCGGCGATGCCGGAGGACTTGCTCGTCAACCGTCGTGGCACCGAGAGCTTTGAATTCGATCGCGCGGCATCACGCCTGTTCGAGATGCGGAGCGCGGAATATCTTGCGCTGCACCATAAGAAACGCGCCGCAGAGTAACAATGCGGTGACAAAATATCTTACGTTTACGTAAGAATTTTAGTATCTAAACGATTGAAAATGCTGCATCAAAATTAATGGATTGCCATTTTTAGCCTTTGGGTCTATGCGAGTGCGTCATTGGGCGGTGCCTTCAAGCGTCGTTCGACGAATTTGATCGCAAAGGAAACAGCGAAATGGCGCGTAACAAGATCGCACTCATTGGTTCTGGCATGATTGGTGGCACGCTGGCGCATCTGGCCGGCCTGAAGGAACTGGGCGACATCGTCCTCTTCGACATCGCCGACGGCATCCCCCAGGGCAAGGGCCTCGACATCGCACAGTCCTCGCCGGTCGAAGGCTTCGACGCCAATCTGACCGGCGCCAGCGACTATTCGGCGATCGAAGGCGCCGACGTCTGCATCGTCACCGCCGGCGTCCCGCGCAAGCCGGGCATGAGCCGCGACGATCTTCTCGGCATCAACCTCAAGGTCATGGAGCAGGTCGGCGCCGGCATCAAGAAGTATGCCCCGAACGCCTTTGTGATCTGCATCACCAACCCGCTCGATGCCATGGTCTGGGCGCTGCAGAAGTTTTCCGGCCTTCCGGCCAACAAAGTCGTCGGCATGGCAGGTGTTCTCGACTCCTCGCGCTTCCGCCTCTTCCTCGCCAAGGAATTCAACGTCTCCGTTCAGGACGTCACGGCCTTCGTTCTCGGCGGCCACGGCGACACGATGGTGCCGCTCGCCCGCTACTCGACGGTCGGCGGCATTCCGCTCACCGACCTCGTCACCATGGGCTGGGTCACCAAGGAGCGCCTCGAAGAGATCATCCAGCGCACCCGTGACGGCGGCGCCGAGATCGTCGGCCTGCTGAAGACCGGATCAGCCTATTATGCGCCGGCTGCCTCGGCGATCGAAATGGCCGAATCCTATCTCAAAGACAAGAAGCGCGTCCTGCCTTGCGCGGCCCATCTGACCGGCCAATACGGCGTCAAGGACATGTATGTCGGCGTTCCCACCGTCATCGGCGCCGGCGGCGTCGAGCGCGTCATCGAGATCGATCTCAACAAGACTGAGAAGGAAGCCTTCGACAAGTCGGTGGCCGCTGTCGCCGGTCTGTGCGAAGCCTGCATCAACATCGCGCCTGCCCTGAAGTAATCGGCGCTGAAGTAATCGAAACAGGGATAGACCCATGAACATTCATGAATATCAGGCCAAGGCTCTGCTGAAGGGCTATGGCGCGCCGGTTGCCGAGGGTGTGGCAATTCTCAAGGTCGAAGAAGCCGAGGCGGCCGCCAAGTCGCTTCCCGGCCCGCTTTACGTGGTCAAGAGCCAGATCCATGCGGGCGGCCGCGGCAAGGGCAAGTTCAAGGAGCTGTCGCCGGAAGCCAAGGGCGGCGTACGTCTCGCCAAGTCGATCGAAGACGTCGTTGCCAACGTCAAGGAGATGCTCGGCAACACGTTGGTGACCGCGCAGACCGGCGAAGCCGGCAAGCAGGTCAACCGTCTCTACATCGAAGACGGCGCCGACATCGAACGCGAACTCTACTGCTCGCTGCTGGTCGACCGTTCGGTCGGTAAGGTCGCCTTCGTCGTTTCCACCGAAGGCGGCATGGACATCGAGGCCGTCGCGCACGATACGCCTGAAAAGATCCAGACGATCGCCATCGATCCGGAAGCCGGCGTGACGACTGCCGACGTCGCCAAGATATCCGCCGCTCTCAAGCTCGAAGGTGCTGCCGCAGAAGACGCCAAGTCGCTCTTCCCGCTGCTCTACAAGGCCTTCAACGAGAAGGACATGTCGCTTCTCGAAATCAATCCGCTGATCGTCATGAAGAATGGCCATCTGCGCGTTCTTGACGCCAAGATGTCCTTCGACGGCAACGCGCTCTTCCGTCACGACGACGTCCGGGCGCTGCGCGACGAGACCGAAGAAGACGCCAAGGAAATCGAGGCTTCCAAGTGGGACCTCGCTTACGTCGCGCTCGACGGCAATATCGGCTGCATGGTCAACGGCGCGGGCCTCGCCATGGCAACGATGGATATCATCAAGCTGTACGGCAAGGAGCCGGCCAATTTTTGCGACGTCGGTGGCGGCGCCGGCAAGGAGAAGGTCGCTGCGGCCTTCAAGATCATCACCGCAGACCCGAAGGTCGAGGGCATTCTCGTCAACATCTTCGGCGGTATCATGAAGTGCGACGTCATCGCTGAAGGCGTCATTGCCGCGGTCAAGGAAGTCGGTCTCAAGGTTCCGCTCGTCGTGCGCCTTGAAGGCACCAATGTCGAGCTCGGCAAGAAGATCCTGAACGAGTCGGGTCTCGCGATCACGGCGGCTGACGACTTGGACGATGCGGCCAAGAAGATCGTCGCGGCGATCAACGGCTAATTTTGAGGGATCGGAAAGAATGTCTATTCTCGTCAATAAAGACACCAAGGTCCTCGTTCAGGGTCTGACCGGCAAGACCGGCACGTTCCACACCGAACAGGCGCTCGCTTATTACGGCATCCAGATGGTCGGCGGCATCCACCCGAAGAAGGGTGGTGAAACCTGGACCGGCGCAAAGGGCGAAAGCCTGCCGATCTTCGCGACCGTTGCCGAGGGCAAGGAAAAGACCGGCGCCGATGCGACCGTCATCTATGTTCCGCCGGCGGGCGCTGCCGATGCCATCATCGAAGCGATCGACGCCGAGATACCGTTCATCACTTGCATTACCGAAGGCATTCCGGTCATGGACATGGTGCGCGTGAAGGCTCGCCTCGACCGCTCCAAGTCGCGCCTGCTTGGGCCGAACTGCCCGGGCATCCTGACGCCGGAAGAATGCAAGATCGGCATCATGCCGGGCTCGATCTTCCGCAAGGGTTCGGTCGGCATCGTGTCCCGCTCGGGCACGCTGACCTATGAAGCCGTCTTCCAGACCTCCAACGAAGGCCTCGGCCAGACGACGGCCGTCGGCATCGGCGGCGACCCGGTCAAGGGCACCGAGTTCATTGATGTGCTCGAGATGTTCCTCGCCGACGAAGCCACGACTTCGATCATCATGATCGGCGAAATCGGCGGCTCCGCCGAAGAAGACGCAGCCCAGTTCCTGAAGGACGAGGCCAAGAAGGGCCGCAAGAAGCCGATGGCCGGCTTCATCGCAGGCCGTACGGCACCGAAGGGCCGCACCATGGGCCATGCCGGCGCCGTGGTATCCGGCGGCAAGGGCGACGCTGAATCGAAGATCGCGGCGATGGAATCGGCTGGCATCAAGGTGTCTCCGTCTCCGGCCCGCCTCGGCAAGACGCTGGTGGAAGTCCTGAAGGGCTGAAGCCGCCTATAGACCGGGCGGAGGAACGGCATCTGCGCCTTCCGCCCGGCTTGGATACGAGAGCAGCAGATGCGCCGCGGACAGGCGGCGATCGGAATGCGGCAGCCGGCGATCGATCCGGCAAAATCATCAAAGTCAGGAGGCGGACGGAAGCGTTCGCATATCACCATGGCACGGCAAGAAGCCAACGAGCAGTTTCAGATCACCTCGTTTCTGGATGGCGCCAATGCGGCCTATATCGAGCAGCTCTATGGGCGCTACGAAGAGGATCCGGCGTCGGTCGACGATCAATGGCGCGCCTTCTTCAAGGCGCTGGAAGACGATCCTGCCGATGTGAAAAAGGCGGCAAAGGGAGCTTCCTGGCGTAGAAAGAACTGGCCTCTGGCAGCCGGCGGCGATCTGGTGTCGGCTCTCGACGGCGACTGGGGCATCGTCGAGAAGGTGATCGAGACGAAGGTTAAGGCCAAGGCCGCAGCCGAGGGCAAGCCTGCCGACAGCACCGACGTGCTGCAGGCGACGCGCGATTCCGTCCGCGCCATCATGATGATCCGCGCCTACCGCATGCGCGGCCACCTGCACGCCAAGCTTGACCCGCTCGGAATCGCCGCCACCGTCGATGATTATCGCGAGCTGTCGCCGGAAAATTATGGCTTCACATCAGCCGATTACGACCGCAAGATCTTCATCGACAACGTGCTCGGCCTGGAATACGCGACCATCCGCGAAATGATCGAGATCCTCGAGCGCACCTACTGCTCGACACTCGGCGTCGAATTCATGCATATCTCCAACCCGGAAGAGAAGGCGTGGATCCAGGAGCGCATCGAAGGCCCGGACAAGGGCGTGGCCTTCACGCCTGAGGGCAAGAAGGCGATCCTTTCGAAACTCGTCGAAGCCGAAGGCTACGAACAGTTCCTCGACGTCAAGTTCAAGGGCACCAAGCGCTTCGGCCTGGATGGCGGCGAATCGCTGATCCCGGCTCTGGAGCAGATCCTGAAGCGCGGCGGTCATCTCGGCCTGAAGGAAGCCGTGTTCGGCATGGCCCATCGCGGCCGCCTCAACGTGCTCTCGCAGGTCATGGGCAAGCCGCACCGCGCCATCTTCCACGAATTCAAAGGCGGTTCCTACGCACCCGATGAAGTCGAAGGCTCGGGCGACGTCAAGTACCATCTCGGTGCATCCTCCGACCGCGAATTCGACGGCAACAAGGTACACGTGTCGCTGACGGCGAACCCGTCGCATCTCGAAATCGTCGATCCTGTCGTGATGGGCAAGGCTCGCGCCAAGCAGGACATGAGCGCTACGGTGTGGGAAGGCGACATCATTCCGCTTTCCGAACGCGCCAAGGTTCTGCCGCTGCTGATCCATGGCGATGCGGCCTTCGCCGGCCAGGGCGTCATTGCCGAAATCCTCGGTCTTTCCGGTCTGCGCGGCCACCGTGTTGCCGGCACCATGCACGTCATCATCAATAACCAGATCGGCTTCACCACCAATCCGGCCTTCTCGCGCTCGTCGCCCTATCCGTCCGACGTCGCCAAGATGATCGAAGCACCGATCCTGCACGTCAACGGCGACGATCCGGAAGCGGTCGTCTACGCAGCCAAGATCGCGACCGAATTCCGCATGAAGTTCCACAAGCCTGTGGTACTCGACATGTTCTGCTATCGCCGCTACGGCCACAATGAAGGCGACGAGCCGTCCTTCACGCAGCCGAAGATGTACAAGGTGATCCGCGGCCACAAGACCGTGCTGCAGCTCTATGCGGCCCGCCTGGTCGCCGAGGGACTGGTTACCGAAGGCGAAGTCGAGAAGATGAAGGCCGACTGGCGCGCGCATCTCGAGCAGGAGTTCGACGCCGGCCAGCACTACAAGCCGAATAAGGCCGACTGGCTGGATGGCGAGTGGTCGGGCCTGCGCACGGCCGACAATGCCGACGAACAGCGCCGCGGCAAGACCGCGGTGCCGATGAAGACGCTGAAGGAGATCGGCCGCAAGCTCTCGGAAATCCCGGCAGGCTTCAATGCGCACCGCACGATCCAGCGTTTCATGGAAAACCGGGCCAACATGATCGCCACCGGCGAGGGCCTCGACTGGGCGATGGCCGAAGCGCTCGCCTTTGGCGCGCTCTGCCTGGAAGGCCACAAGATCCGTCTGTCCGGTCAGGATTGCGAACGCGGCACCTTCTCGCAGCGTCACTCGGTTCTCTACGATCAGGAGACCGAGGAACGCTACATTCCGCTCGCCAATCTTTCGCCGACGCAGGCCCGCTACGAAGTCATCAATTCGATGCTTTCGGAAGAGGCCGTGCTCGGCTTCGAATACGGCTACTCGCTCGCCCGCCCGAATGCGCTGACGCTCTGGGAAGCGCAGTTCGGCGATTTCGCCAACGGCGCGCAGGTGGTCTTCGACCAGTTCATCTCCTCGGGCGAACGCAAGTGGCTGCGCATGTCCGGCCTCGTGTGCCTGTTGCCGCACGGCTATGAAGGTCAGGGTCCGGAGCACTCCTCGGCTCGCCTGGAACGCTTCCTGCAGCTCTGCGCGGAAGACAACATGCAGGTCGCCAATGTCACGACGCCGGCGAACTATTTCCACATCCTGCGCCGGCAGCTGAAGCGCGACTTCCGCAAGCCGCTGATCCTGATGACGCCGAAGTCGCTGCTGCGCCACAAGCGAGCGGTCTCGACACTTGCCGAACTGGCCGGTGAATCCGCCTTCCACCGCCTGCTGTGGGATGATGCCGAGGTGATCAAGGACGGCCCGATCAAGCTGCAGAAGGACAACAAGATCCGCCGCGTCGTCATGTGCTCCGGCAAGGTCTATTACGATCTTCTCGAAGAGCGTGAAAAACGCGGCATCGACGACATCTATCTCCTGCGCGTCGAGCAGCTCTATCCGTTCCCGGCAAAGGCGCTGATCAACGAGCTGTCGCGCTTCCGCAATGCCGAGATGGTCTGGTGCCAGGAAGAGCCGAAGAACATGGGCGCATGGTCGTTCATCGACCCGTTCCTCGAATGGGTGCTCGCCCATATCGATGCGAAATACCAGCGCGTCCGCTATACCGGCCGTCCGGCCGCCGCCTCGCCGGCGACGGGCCTGATGTCGAAGCATCTGTCTCAGCTCGCCGCATTCCTCGAGGATGCATTGGGCGGCTAAATCAAGGGGGGCGCAATGGCTTACTTCTTTCTGAGACTGCTGCCGCCGCGCCCCACTTTTCCGCACGACGGGACGGGGGAGGAAATGGCGGCGATGAAACGCCACGTCGAATATTGGCATCGGCAGGCCCTTGCGGGATCGGCAATTGTCGTCGGTCCCGTGTTCGAGGGTCAAGGCGCCTTCGGCATGGCAGTCGTCGAAGTCGAGGATCAGGCGGCGGCACAAGCGCTTGCCGACGGCGATCCCATCATCGCTTCCGGTCTCGGTTTCCGTTTCGATATCCTGCCGATGCCCTCGATCATTTTGCGGCCGCCCGCCGTCTGAAACGCATAAACGAAAACACACGAAATCAGGATTTGAACAATGGCCACAGAAATCCGCGTTCCAACTCTCGGTGAATCCGTCAGCGAGGCAACCGTCGGCACCTGGTTCAAGAAGGTCGGCGACGCCATCAAGGCTGACGAGCCGATTCTGGAGCTTGAAACCGACAAGGTGACCATCGAAGTTCCCGCGCCCGTCTCCGGCACGCTTTCGGAAATCGTCGCTGCCGCCGGCGAGACCGTCGGCCTCGGTGCGTTGCTCGGCCAGATCTCCGCAGGTGCCGGCGCCGCCGCCGCGCCGGCTGCTGCCGCACCGGCCGCCGCTCCCGCCCAGCCAGCCCCGGCTGCCGCGGCCCAGCCAGCTGCTGCTGCCGCTGCATCGTCGTCGAGTGCTTCCGTCTCCACCATGCCGCCGGCACCGGCGGCTGCGAAGATGCTGGCTGAAAGCAATCTTTCCGCCGATCAGGTCGACGGCAGTGGCAAACGTGGCCAGGTGCTGAAGGGCGATGTCATCGCCGCCGTCGCCAAGGGCATTTCCGCTCCGGCGGCCGTACCGGCAGCGGCGCCGGTTGCAGCGCGTGGCCCGTCGACGGTCGAGGATGCCTCACGCGAAGAGCGCGTGAAGATGACGCGCCTGCGCCAGACGATCGCCAAGCGCCTCAAGGACGCGCAGAACACCGCCGCCATGCTGACCACCTATAACGAGGTGGACATGAAGGCAGTCATGGACCTGCGCAACAAGTACAAGGACATTTTCGAGAAGAAGCACGGCGTCAAGCTCGGCTTCATGGGCTTCTTCACCAAGGCGGTGACGCATGCCCTGAAGGAACTGCCGGCAGTCAATGCCGAGATCGACGGCACCGACATCATCTACAAGAACTACTGCCATGTCGGCATGGCCGTCGGCACCGACAAGGGCCTCGTCGTTCCTGTTATCCGCGACGCCGACCAGATGTCGATCGCCGAAATCGAGAAGGAACTCGGCCGCCTTGCCAAGGCGGCCCGTGACGGCTCGCTTGCTATGGCCGACATGCAGGGCGGCACCTTCACCATCACCAATGGCGGCGTCTACGGTTCTCTGATGTCTTCGCCGATCCTCAATGCGCCGCAGTCCGGCATTCTCGGCATGCACAAGATCCAGGAGCGGCCGGTTGCGATCGGCGGCCAGGTGGTCATCCGTCCGATGATGTATCTGGCGCTGTCCTACGATCACCGTATCGTCGACGGCAAGGAAGCGGTCACCTTCCTCGTGCGTGTCAAGGAGAGCCTCGAAGATCCGGAACGTCTGGTTCTCGATCTCTAAGGAGCATTTCGATGCGGAACCGGGTCATGCGAGCGGCGCGCCTTCTTCTTTGCGCTGCCGCCGCGCATGCGCCGGTCTCCGCATCGGCTGCCGGCTGGGATGTCGGCAAGGCCAGCAGCAATTTCGAGTTGGTGGCGTTTGATGATGCCGAACTCTCCAGCCGGTCGATCGACGTGGTCCATATGGGCGATGTCGAGCTGACGTCGGGGCGCATTGTCGCTGCCGATCCGCTTGCTCAGCCGGATCGTCCGGCGCTGGCAAGAACGGTTGCGCCGGGTGACTATCCGGTGACGCTCTACCGGGCCTTCGGTCGCATCGCGGCGGCCAGCATGCGGTTTGCCGAGGGCAAGCCCGATCATTGGGAGCTAGCTGTCCTTCCCGGGCAGGACCCGGCGATGCTGAAGGATGACGAGATCTTCGGCTATCCCGTCGATGCCGGCATCGGCTGCTACATGGATGCCGATACGCTGGCGCTGATCGATGAGCGTGAAGCGCAGGTCCAGGCGCAGAAACCGGGCGTCGACATCAACTATTATGATGACGTGCTGGCTTCGGACCTCGATGCCAACAAGAACCACTATGCGCTGCACCGGCCGATTGCCGGCAAGAAGGGCAACGTCGCTGTGTTCTGGAGCGGCTGGGGCGACGGTGTCTATCCTGTCTTCTGGGGCCTCGACAAGGACGGTCGTCCATTGGTGCTGTTGACGGATTTTGGTGTTATCGAGAATGCCGATGGACGGCGAGAGGCGAAGGTGCAATGAGCGGGGCGATCGGGATCATGGCAGGGCGGAAAGGCGTGGCTGCAATTGCAGCTGCCGCGGTTTTCACCACTCCGGTTGCCGCGTTCGCCGCCGACTGCAAACAGGAGCACGCCGTTTACGTCGACCGTGACGGCGCCTACGAACTGCGTTTTACACCGCTGAATTCTCCCTCGGCTGCCGCCAGCAACCAGTTCAAGGTCAATGCGCTCGAGGCATCCGTCGTCATGGAAGGCTACGTGATGCCATCGGAAGATCCGGTGCGGGCGATCGGCATCCTGATGTTCAACTGCCCGGAGGGAGACGCGACGGGCGCCGACCTCGATGCATGCACCGTCTGGCAGGGCGCCGTCTACGGTATGAATGCCCAGGGCGAGATGGACAATCTGCAGCCGGAGGGCGCGGCGGCGGCCGAAAAGCTCGTGCTTCCCGGCCTTGGTCCCGCCATTCGTGAATCGAGCGCCTGGGGCGAGGGCAAGGCTTCAGTGGCGCCGTGGGACGTGCTGACTTTCAAGGAGTGTGCGACATGAGTGATGCACCTGTTGTTCTCGTGACCGGCGGCAGCCGGGGTATTGGCGCCGCGGTCTGCCGGCTCGCCGCGCGCCAGGGCTGGCGCGTCGCCGTGAATTACGCCTCCAGCCGACAGGCGGCGGAGGCTGTCGTTGCGGCGATCACCGAGGCCGGCGGCGAGGCCGTGGCGATCCAGGGCGATGTCGGCAAGGCTGCCGATATCGCCGCGATGTTTGCGGCGGTCGACCGTCATTTCGGCCGGCTCGACGGGCTGGTCAACAATGCCGGCATTGTCGATTATCCGCAGCGGGTCGATGAGATGTCGATGGAGCGGGTCGAAAGGATGCTGCGCGTCAATGTGACCGGCTCCATCTGTGCGCGGGAGAGGCCGTTCGCCGCATGTCGAGCCGTCATAGTGGGCGGGGCGGCGCGATTGTCAATGTTTCGTCGATGGCGGCAATCCTCGGCTCGGCCACACAGTATGTCGATTATGCGGCTTCGAAGGCGGCGATCGATACCTTCACCATCGGGCTCGCGCGTGAGGTCGCAGCCGAAGGTATTCGTGTGAATGCCGTCAGACCCGGTATCATCGAAACCGATCTGCATGCTTCGGGCGGACTGCCGGACCGGGCCCGCGAAATGGCGCCGTCGGTCCCGATGCAGCGTCCAGGCACAGCCGAGGAGGTGGCAGACGCTATCCTCTATCTTCTTTCTCCTTCCGCCTCCTATGTCACCGGCGCGATCCTCAACGTGAGCGGCGGCCGCTAGAAAGACGGGTAAGAAACAGCATGCAGTATACACTCGTGCATCACGATACGCCTGTCCTTATCCAGTTTTTCCTACGGCATCGGCCTGGCGACGGCGCTGGTCGCCTTGTTTGCCGGCGTCTTCTATTTCTTCACGGTCAGGCGATCCGTGACCGCTTCATCGCCAGCGGCAAATGGTTCAACCGCATCACCGGAGCGGCACTCGTCGCCTTCGGCTTCCGCCTGGCGCTGTCGCGCGCAGTCGACTAAACGATAAATTCAAAGGGAAAAGCAATGTCTTATGATGTGATCATTATCGGAACCGGCCCGGGCGGCTATGTCTGCGCCGTCAAGGCAGCCCAGCTCGGCCTCAAGGTCGCCGTCGTCGAAAAGCGCGCGACTTATGGCGGCACCTGCCTGAACGTCGGCTGCATTCCGTCGAAGGCGCTGCTCCATGCTTCCGAAATGTTCCATCAGGCCGGCCACGGATTAAGCGCGCTTGGCATCGACGTGCCGGCGCCGACGCTCAACCTCGGCAACATGATGGCGCACAAGGACGCGACGGTGAAGTCGAATGTCGACGGCGTCGCCTTCCTCTTCAAAAAGAACAAGATCGACCCTTTCCAGGGTACCGGCAAGATCGTTTCGGCCGGCAAGGTTTCCGTCACCGCCAAGGATGGAACGGCGCAGGAGATCGAGGGCAAGAACATCGTCATCGCCACCGGCTCCGACGTCGCCGGAATTCCCGGCGTGCAGGTCGAGATCGATGAAAAGACCATCATTTCCTCCACCGGCGGCATCGCACTGGAAAAGGTGCCGGAAACGTTGATCGTCGTCGGCGGCGGCGTCATCGGCCTCGAACTCGGCTCGGTCTGGTCGCGTCTCGGCGCCAAGGTCACCGTCGTCGAATATCTCGACACCATCCTCGGCGGCATGGACGGCGAAGTCTCCAAGCAGTTCCAGCGCATGCTTGCCAAGCAGGGCATCGATTTCAACCTCAGTGCCAAGGTCACCGGCGTCGAGAAGGGCGGCAAGGGCGCCAAGGTCACATTCGAGCCGGTCAAGGGCGGTGACGCGGTGACGCTCGACGCCGAAGTCGTGCTGATCGCCACCGGCCGTAAGCCCTATACCGCAGGCCTCGGCCTGGAAGAGGCAGGTGTCGTGCTCGATAATCGCGGCCGCGTCGAGATCGACGGTCACTTCAAGACCAATGTCGCCGGCATCTATGCGATCGGCGACGTGGTGAAGGGTCCGATGCTGGCGCACAAGGCGGAAGACGAGGGTGTGGCGCTCGCCGAAATCCTCGCCGGTCAGCATGGCCACGTCAATTATGAGGTCATTCCGAGCGTCGTCTATACCCAGCCGGAGGTCGCCTCGGTCGGTAAGACCGAGGAGGAACTGAAGGCGGCGGGCATCGCTTACAAGGTGGGCAAATTTCCGTTCACCGCAAACGGCCGCGCCCGCGCAATGCTGGCGACCGACGGCTTCGTCAAGATCCTCGCGGACAAGGAGACCGATCGCGTGCTCGGCGGCCATATCGTCGGCTTCGGTGCCGGCGAGATGATCCACGAGATCGCCGTGCTGATGGAATTCGGCGGCTCATCGGAAGATCTCGGTCGGACCTGCCATGCACATCCGACGATGTCCGAAGCGGTCAAGGAGGCTGCACTCGCGACTTTCTTCAAGCCGATCCATATGTAATCTTACATCTTCGTAATGAAGCGCGCAGCCGCTTGCCGAGAGGCAAGCGGCTGTTTTAGTTGTCTCATATCGCAAAGTTCGAGCATCGGGGGAGATCAGGAATGCAGCAGCCGTCCATCCTGAGTTACAGTCTCAGCCAACGTTTCCTCCACTGGGCCGTGGCGCTGCTGATCTTCTTCAATCTGCTGTTTCCCGACGGGATGAATATCTGGCACCGCCTCGTTCGCAGGGGCGAGGTTCCGACGCCCGAGCAGATTGCCTCGGCGAATATTCACGCCTACGTCGGCATCGCCATTCTGCTGCTTGCCGTCCTCAGGCTCTGTCTGCGTTTTATGCAGGGTGTGCCGTCTGAGGTTTCGCAGGAGCCGGCGATCTTTCATCTAGGGGCAAAGCTCGTCCATGCGGGGCTTTATATCCTGCTCTTCGTGCTGCCGCTTTCCGGCATCGCCGCTTACTATTTCGGCATCAAGCCCGCCGGTTTCGTTCACGCGGATGTCTTGAAGGTCATTCTTTGGGGGCTGATCGCCGCCCACGTCGCCGGCGCGCTCGTCCATCAGTTCTATTGGAAGAGCAATGTGCTGCGCCGCATGACGCTCGGCTGACCGAAAACGAGTTCAGTTCACGGCGGTAACGGTGAAGCCCTGCTTGCGCAGCAATTCGATGACGCCGCCCTCGCCGGGCAGATGCAGGGCGCCGACGGCCATGAAGACGTTGCCACCGTCAAGAATGGGTGCGGCGCGCTCTGCCATGACCTTGTTTCGATCGAGGATGACCCGCTGTTCGAAGGCAGCATAGTCGCTGCTTTCTCCTTCGTTCTCCGGCGTCACTGTCTTCAGGATCGGCATGGTCATGCCGATATCGCCGGAGAGGTAGAGATCGGTCATCGTTTCGACGACATCATTCATTTTTGCTCCGAGTTCCAGCGTCTCGATCAGCGACTTCATATGGAATTCGACCGGCAGATCGGCCATGGCCTGGATCTGATCGGCAAGGGTTTCCAGCCCCTTGACCTGCTTGCCTTCAGCAACGGCGTCGCTGGCAATTTTCTGGTCGAGAAACTGCACGCCTCTGGCCTTGCGTGCGAGTTCGCAGGCCGGAAGGGCGACGGCGCTGGCGATCATCCATGGCCGCATGCGGGAGACGGCGGTGAGGGGGATGCCGCGCTGCTTGAGGCCGGCTTCCAGGCGCTTGTAATCCTCGGCAGAGAGCAGCTTATCGATCGTCGTGCCGTCGGTGAACATCGTCAGTTCCGGCCGCGCGAGCAGGGCGGCGGTTGCCTTGCGTTCATCGAGGATCTCGTCGGATTCGATGATGATCGTATTGGCTGCGTCGTGGGCGGCCTGGGCGCGCGGTGGCAGAGCAAGCACACGGGGATCGGTCACATGCATGCTGCCGAGCAGCCATGAGGGGGCAAGTCCAGGCTTTTCGATCTTCCAGAAGATGCCCTTGCCGTTCGGCGTTGCCTCGGCTTCCTTGACCGCCTCGGCATATCGGGCGGGGTCGCTCTGCTGCAAGTCGACCATCAGATTGCGGCCGGTGCAGGCAGCGTCTTCGGCCGCCGCCGGCCTTGCGGCCAGGAGGGCGACAAACAGGGCTGCTACAAGCAGCATGTGGAAGGCCGCAATCAGCCAGAGCAGCAGATTGCCGGGTGCTGCGAGGAAAAAAGCCCGGCGGCTGATCGAAGTCGTCATCATGGTATTCCCCACATGCCCAATCGCTTCTGCTCTACGCTCGGCTTACGCATAATCCTTTAAGAGAATGCGTTAACGAAAACTTAGCGCATCGCATCGAGCCGAATTCATGGGCGCTGAGCGTGTCGAATGTGGGGTGCCGTCGTCACAAGCGCTACGCATTTTGGACGACATCCATCAAGCGCGCGGATGGGCTCGATCATACGCCTCAAGCAGCCGCGATGCATCGACGCCGGTATAGACCTGTGTTGTCGAAAGGCTGGCGTGGCCGAGCAGTTCCTGGATGGTGCGCAGATCGCCGCCGCCGGCAAGCAGATGGGTGGCGAAGGAGTGGCGGAGCGCATGCGGCGTCGCCGTCTCCGGCAGGCCGAAGGCGCCCCGTAGCTTCTGCATGGCCCGCTGGATGATCGCCGCCTGCAGCTTGCCGCCGCGGGCGCCGCGAAACAGCGGCGCGTCGCTGTCGAGATCATATGGGCAGAGTGCGCGATATTTTTCGACCGCGTCGAAAACCACGGGCAGAAGCGGCACCAGCCGTGTCTTGTTGCCTTTGCCGGTGATGCGCAGCGTCGTCGCGCCCTTTTGCAGGTCGGCGGGAACGAGATTCAGTGCCTCGGAGATGCGTAGGCCGCAGCCGTAGAGCAGCGTCATGACAGCCGCATCGCGCGCGGCAATCCAGGGTTCGTCATGCAATTGGGCTTCATCGCTGACGATGGTGATCGCCTGCGTGTCCGACAGCGGTTTGGGCAGCGACTTCGGCTGCTTCGGCGAACGGATCGCGCCGGCGCCGGCGGCATTGACCAGGCCCTTCTTTTCCAGGTGACGCAACAGCGAGCGAAGGCCGGCGAGATTGCGGCCGAGCGAACGGGCGCCGGAGCCTTGCCTGCGCCGAGCAGCAAGGAAGGCGCGGAAATCGGCGGGGCGCAATTCCCTGATATCCGCGAGGGTCGCCGGGCCGGCGAGATGGCCGGTCAGGAAGGTCAGAAACTGGCGGGTGTCGCGCTCATAGGCATCGAGCGTATGCTCGGAAAGACGGCGTTCACGAGCGAGGTTTTCGAGCCACGCAGTGCGTTCCGCCATCAGGCGCGGGTCGGCGATTACAAGCAGTTCATTCACGTTGCTGGCCTTGAATTTGCCTTCAAGTCCGCCAATTTGAAGCAGGAACGGTTATCGAATTGCTAATGCCGGCCAAGCCATTGTCATCCTTCGATCATATTGTACTGCGATAGCTTACAGCCCATAGACAGGATCTTTCATGGCACGGCGCGACTCCATGACGGCTTTCGGACAACTCGCGGAAGCGATCGCTCTCGTTTCACAGGGAAAGCCCGGTCACATCGTCGATACGCTGATTGCCGAACGCGGCCAGAGGATCGTGAAACATCCGCTCTGGCCGGTCATGCGACCGTTCCTCTACACGCTTCTGCGCTATAACAAGGCGATCGAATTCGCCAATGCGGTTGCCAAGATGCCGGGGTTCCAGTCGTTCGAATATTTGAGCGACGTGCTGAAGCTCGACATCGGCGTCGCCAACGGCGAACGCATTCCCGACAGCGGCGGCTTCATCCTCGTCAGCAATCACCCCACTGGCATTGCCGACGGGGTCGCCGTGTTCGATCTGCTGAAAACGCGCCGGCCCGATATGATGTTCTTTGCCAATCGCGACGCGATCCGCGTCAATCCGCGTTTTGCCGAGATGGTCATCCCCGTCGAATGGCGGGAGGAGCACAAGAGCAAGCTTAAGGCGCGCGAGACGCTACAATTGACGAACCACGCTGTGCGGGAAGGCAAGGCCACCGTGCTCTTTCCGTCCGGCCGCATTGCCTATTGGGCGAACGGCCAGCTCAACGAGCGCCCATGGAAAACGTCGGCCGTCGGGCTGGCGCGCAAATACAATCTGCCGATCCTCCCCGTCCACATGACGGCGCGCAATTCCGGCCTGTTCTACTGGCTGGCGAAGTGGTCGACGGAGCTTCGCGACATGACGGTTTTCCACGAACTCTTGAACAAGCGCGGCGACCGTTTCGATTTCGTCATCGGCAATCTCATTCCCGCCGAACATCTCGATGGCGATGTCAACGAGGTGACGAAGGCGCTGGAGAAACATACGGTCCACGACATGGCCCGCGATGGGGACGCGACCTTCGTGCCGGTCGCCGGGCCGGCTGCGGCGATGCCGCGCCAGATGTCGGTTCTGGCCTTCTAGAACCGTGACGATCGATATTCGCATCTTCCGTGATCGTTTGCCGGAGGCGATGGCGGGACTTGCGGACGACGCCCGGCAGGAAGGCCATCTCCATATCGGCCGGCTTATCGATGAGTGGGCAGCTGGCGACATCCGCTTCGCGGGTGACGGCGAAAGGCTGCTCGGCGCCTTTGCCGGCGAAACACTCGTTGGCGTTGGTGGCATGACCATCGAACCCACCCTGCCGGAAGCGCTGCGGATGCGGCGTTTCTACGTCCGCCCCGCGATGCGCGGTCGCGGCGTCGGGCGGATGCTTGCGCTCGCTCTTCTGGATCACGCGCGGCGCTTCTGCCGTTGTGTCACCGTGCATGCGGGAAACGACGGTGCGGCGAAATTTTGGGAGTCGCTTGAGTTTCGTCCCAGTGAGCAGGATGGCTACACCCATGTTCTCGACCTGCGCGGTTGAGGCGAGACCGCACACCATCATGCGCCGATCTCCTTGAGGCGGACGCCCTGGCGGGCCAAAAGCCGCTCGACATCGGCAATGTCGAGCGCTGAAAGTCTAAGCCCCGGCTTGCGCAAGGCGGGGGACTTGATGACGCCGCGCTTGGCAAGCACGTATTTGCGGCAGGCAAGACCGATGCCCTGCTGCTGTTCATAGCGGGCGAGCGGCAGGTAGGCATCGAAGATTTCGTAGGCGCGATCAGCATTGCCGGCGCTATAGGCTTCGACGACGCCGACCATCATTTCGGGATAGCAGAAGCCGGTCATGGCGCCGTCGGCGCCCCGGCCCATTTCTTCGGGCAGGAAAAGCCCTCCATTGCCGCAGAGAATGGAGATGCGCCGCATGCCGCGCGTGTCGCTGGCTGCGCGGAGTGCGGTGATTTTCGACAGGCCAGGCCAATCCTCGTGTTTGAGCATGACGCAATTCGGCACCTCCCTGACGATGCGCTCGATGACCGCGGATGCGATCGTCACATTGGTCGTGAGCGGATAGTCCTGCAGCACGAAAGGCGTATCACCCAGGGTTTCACCAACCGACTGGTAGAAGGCGAAGGCCTGATCGTCGGTCCTGATGGTCCACGGCGGCGCAACCATGACGCCGGCGGCACCTTCGCCCATGACGGCCTTGGCGAGTTCCCTCATCGGGGCAAGTCCGGGCGCCGACACGCCGACGACCACCGGCAGGCGCCCGTCGAGGCGCTTCAGTACACGTTCGACCACGATCCGCGATTCGTCCGCAGTCAGCTTCGGGGCCTCGCCGAGCTGGCCGAGCACTGTCAGGCCGGTGACGCCGGCGCCTTCGTAGAAATCGACCATGCAGTCGACGCTTTCGAGATCGAGCGCGCCGTCGTCGGCAAAGGGAGTTACGGCGATAACGTAGACGCCTTTGGCATTCTCGGTCAGTCTGGCCATTCATGCTCTCCGATTCAGCTGTCGAACAAATCTACCGGAAATCTAGGCGGCCGATTGCTTGCCCCGCAACCTTTTCGTCAAGACGCGGTCCGTCTTGGCGCGTCTTCGTTATCCACATTCTCCCCCGACGAGCCCTCGCGTCTTTGCGGTTCCAATTCCAGCGATTTGCGGGCATGGTCTCGCGCGATGAGCATAGATTCGTCCGATCTCTTTGGCGCGCTTTTCGAAGCACCGCCCGTGAACCGAACGGTTCCGGTGCTGGTGCCGATGCCGGCGCCGAAACCCTATTCCTACTCGGTGCCTGCGGGCATGGCGGTCGAGCCCGGCTCGGTCGTGCAGGTGCCGCTCGGGCCGCGGCAGGTGATCGGTGTCGTCTGGGACGGCGGCGAAGATGGCGTCGATCCGAAGAAGCTTCGGCCGATCAGCCATGTCTTCGATTGCCCGCCGCTTTCCAAGGAAATGCGGGATTTCATCGATTGGGTGGCGAGCTATACGCTCTCCCCGCCCGGTCTCGTCGCGCGCATGGCGCTCAGGGCGCCGAACGCCTTCGAGCCGGAGCCTATGGTGGAGGGGCTGAAATTCGTCGGCGGCGAACCTGAGCGGATGACACCGGCGCGTGCGCGCGTGCTCGCGGCCGCCTCCGACGGTCTCTCCTGGACGCGCAGCGGTCTGGCGCATGCGGCCGGTGTTTCGACGAGCGTGGTCGATGGACTGGTCACGCTCGGCATTTTCGAAACGGTGTTCCTGCCGCCGCCGCCAGTCGTGGCGATGCCGGATCCCGACTTTGCCGCCGCGCGCCTCGAAGGGCCGCAGAAAGAGGCGGCGGCGGAAATCGTCTCCGACGTCCGCAGGGGCGAATTTTCGGTGTCGCTGATCGATGGCGTCACGGGTTCCGGCAAGACGGAAGTCTATTTCGAGGCGATCGCCGAGACCCTGGAACGTGGCAAGCAGGTGCTGATCCTGCTGCCGGAGATCGCGCTGACGGCCAGTTTCCTCGAGCGTTTTCAGGATCGCTTCGGAGCAAAGCCGGCCGAATGGCATTCCGATCTCGCCCCGCGCATGCGCGAAAAAGTCTGGCGCCAGGCGGTGACCGGCGAAGTGCGCGTCGTGGCCGGCGCCCGCTCGGCGCTCTTCCTGCCTTTCGAGAATCTCGGCCTCATCATCGTCGACGAGGAGCATGATCCCGCTTACAAGCAGGAAGATCGGGTCTTCTACAATGCCCGTGACATGGCCGTCGTGCGCGGCCGCATCGGCGATTTTCCCGTCATCCTGGTCTCTGCGACACCATCGGTCGAAAGCCAGGTCAACGGACAGAACGGCCGCTACAGCACTGTCCACCTGCCCACGCGTTTCGGCGACGCGGCGCTGCCGGATCTACATCTCATCGATATGCGCAGGCACGCGCCGGAGCGGGGTGGCTTCCTCTCGCCGGTGCTGATCCGGGCGATCGGCAAGACCGTGGAGAGGCGGGAGCAGGCGCTGCTCTTTCTCAATCGGCGCGGCTATGCGCCGCTGACGCTCTGCCGGGTCTGCGGTCACCGCTTCCAATGCCCGCAATGTTCGAGCTGGCTAGTCGAGCATCGCTTCCGCAAGCAGTTGCAGTGCCATCAATGTGGTCATGCCGAGCGCACGCCCGAGGCATGCCCGGAATGCGGGACGCTCGACCATCTGGTCGCCTGCGGGCCAGGCGTCGAGCGCATCGCCGAAGAGGTGGAACGACATTTCCCTGAGGCGCGGACGATCGTCCTCTCCTCGGACATGATGGGCGGCGTGAAGCGGCTGCGGCTGGAGCTGGATGCGATCGCGAAGGGTGAGGCCGATATCGTCATCGGCACCCAGCTCGTCGCCAAGGGGCATAATTTTCCGCTGATGACGCTGGTCGGCATCGTCGATGCCGACCTCGGTCTTGCCAATGGCGATCCGCGCGCGGCCGAACGCACTTTCCAGCTTCTGTCGCAGGTGACGGGCCGCGCCGGGCGGACAGGCCTGAAGAGCCATGGGCTGCTGCAAACCTACCAGCCGCAGCACCCGGTCATGCAGGCAATCGTTTCCGGCGACTCCGATGCCTTTTACGAGCGCGAAATCACCGAGCGCGAACGTGCAGCATTGCCGCCGTTCGGCCGGCTCGCCTCGATCATCGTTTCGGCCGAAATGCGCCAAGACGCGGAAAATCATGCGCGCGGCATGCGCAACGCAGCACCCCAGGTCTCCGGCATCTCAGTGCTCGGCCCGGCGGAAGCGCCGCTTGCCCTGGTGCGCGGCCGCCACCGCTTCCGCCTTTTGGTCCACGGACGGCGCAACTCCGACATGCAGGGATTTCTGCGGGCGATGCTGTCGCAATCTCCGAAGGAGCGCGGGTCGGTGCAGGTGCAGCTCGACATTGATCCCCAGAGCTTTCTTTAAAATAGTACGCCGCCATTTCCTCCTTTTCGAGCGCATGCCATAAAACAGCGAATCATCCGGGCGATTAGGGGCCGATGCATGGAATTCTATTTTCCGACCGAACTCGGCGAGCAACTCGCCTTCTGCTCTGCCGCTTTCACGGCGCTGGCCGGTTTCATCATGATGTTTGCGCCGGGCCATGCTTTCCGTCTTCTCGGCTTGCAGGTGCAGGAGGGGCGGTCGGAAGGATATGGCGAGGGACGCTCGATGGGCGGCTTCTATCTCGGCTTCGGGCTCTCAGCGATCCTGCTTGCGCAGGATTGGATCTACATGGCGCTCGGCGCCTCCTTCAGCATGGCTGCCTTTGCGCGGATCATATCGATCCTGTCCGATAAGGGGAGCAATCTGGTCAACTATTTACTTCTGGTTGTGCAAGTCGTGCTTGCTGCGTTACCGCTGCTTTATGTTTTCGGCTTCATTCAAACGTGAATTTCACCGCTGGCGGGCCGCCTTCGCGGCCTGTCCGGAAGCCTTTGCGCAATTTTGCGAACAGAAATTCATGCGAAAGGCGTATTCGGACGTTACGCGTGTTGCGAGTCCGAACATCCTATGTTAGACGGACCCCGAATTTCGGAAGAAGCAAGAGGCTTCTCTTGTGATTTCTGGGGGAAATCAAAACGAATTCAAGATCATAGGTTCGGCGCCCGCCG
Organism: Rhizobium sp. Nf11,1; assembly: GCF_050587665.1. Classification (NCBI taxonomy): domain Bacteria; kingdom Pseudomonadati; phylum Pseudomonadota; class Alphaproteobacteria; order Hyphomicrobiales; family Rhizobiaceae; genus Rhizobium; species Rhizobium sp. Nf11,1. The sequence goes on from NZ_JBOBHU010000014.1 coordinate 97,578, forward strand.
AGAGCCGGATTTTGGATTGAAATCAGGGAAATTTGTGCCAGTGGCAGACACGTCCCAGCTTACTTCTGGTGTTGCAGAGCGCTATGCCTCGTCGCTTTTCGAGCTGGCGCTCGAAGAGGGTGCCGTCGCTACCGTAACTGCAGACCTTGACCGTTTCCAGGCGATGCTGGATGAGAGCGATGATTTGAAGCGCTTCATACTGAGCCCGGTTTTCTCTGCCGAGGACCAGCTGAAGGCCATCGTCGCCATCAGTGAAAAGGCCGGCATCTCGGGCTTCTTCGCCAACTTCCTGAAGGTCGTGGCGCGCAACCGCCGCCTCTTCGCTCTGCCCGGCATGATCAAGGCCTTCCGGCTGATCGCCGCCAATCATCGCGGCGAAATTTCTGCCGAGGTCACCTCGGCCCATGCTCTCTCAGCAGAGCAGGAAAATGAATTGAAGGCGGCGCTGAAGGGCGTCACCGGCAAAGACGTGGCAATTGCTGTCACGGTTGATCCGTCAATTCTTGGTGGTCTGATCGTCAAGGTCGGGTCCCGTCAGATTGATACGTCTCTTCGTACCAAACTCTCTACCCTTAAGCTTGCATTGAAAGAGGTCGGCTGATGGATATCCGCGCCGCGGAAATTTCCGCAATTCTCAAAGACCAGATCAAAAATTTCGGCAAAGAGGCAGAAGTCTCGGAAGTCGGCCAGGTTCTCTCCGTCGGTGACGGTATCGCTCGCGTTTACGGTCTGGACAATGTTCAGGCTGGTGAAATGGTCGAGTTTCCCGGCGGCATCCGCGGCATGGCCCTGAACCTTGAATCCGACAACGTTGGTGTCGTTATTTTCGGCTCCGACCGCGACATCAAGGAAGGCGACACCGTCAAGCGCACCGGCGCCATCGTCGACGTGCCGGTCGGTCCGGAGCTGCTCGGCCGCGTCGTCGACGCTCTCGGCAACCCGATCGACGGCAAGGGCCCGATCAACGCGACCCGCCGTGCGCGCGTTGACGTCAAGGCTCCAGGCATCATTCCGCGCAAGTCGGTTCACGAGCCGATGTCGACCGGCCTCAAGGCCATCGACGCTCTGATCCCCGTCGGCCGCGGCCAGCGCGAGCTCGTCATCGGCGACCGCCAGACCGGCAAGACCGCCATCCTGCTCGACACCTTCCTGAACCAGAAGCCAATCCACGACAACGGCCCCGACAACGACAAGCTCTACTGCGTCTACGTCGCCGTCGGCCAGAAGCGCTCGACGGTTGCCCAGTTCGTCAAGGTTCTCGAAGAGCGCGGCGCCCTGAAATACTCGATCATCGTCGCCGCGACCGCTTCCGATCCGGCTCCGATGCAGTTCCTCGCTCCGTTCGCAGGTTGCGCAATGGGCGAATACTTCCGCGACAACGCTCAGCACGCCCTGATCGGCTATGACGACCTATCCAAGCAGGCTGTCGCCTACCGTCAGATGTCGCTGCTGCTGCGCCGCCCGCCGGGCCGCGAAGCCTATCCGGGCGACGTTTTCTACCTGCACTCGCGCCTGCTCGAGCGCGCTGCAAAGATGAACGACGATAAGGGCGCCGGTTCGCTGACCGCTCTGCCTGTCATCGAAACGCAGGGCAACGACGTTTCGGCCTTCATTCCGACCAACGTGATCTCGATCACCGACGGCCAGATCTTCCTTGAAACCGACCTGTTCTACCAGGGTATCCGCCCGGCCGTTAACGTCGGTCTGTCGGTTTCCCGCGTCGGTTCCTCGGCCCAGATCAAGGCGATGAAGCAGGTTGCCGGCTCGATCAAGGGCGAGCTCGCCCAGTATCGCGAAATGGCCGCATTCGCCCAGTTCGGTTCGGACCTCGACGCTGCGACGCAGCGCCTGTTGAACCGCGGTGCACGCCTGACCGAACTCCTGAAGCAGCCGCAGTTCTCGCCGCTGAAGACGGAAGAGCAGGTCGCCGTGATTTTCGCAGGCGTCAATGGCTACCTCGACAAGCTGCCGGTCGCTCAGGTCGGCAAGTTCGAACAGGGCCTGCTGTCCTATCTGCGCTCGGAAGGCTCAGCCATCCTCGACGCGATCCGCACGGAAAAGGCAATCAGCGACGATACTCGGGGCAAGCTCACCGCTGCTCTCGATAGCTTCGCCAAGTCTTTCCAGTAATCGGGCCCAGTTAGGACGGATAACGGATGCCTTCACTTAAGGATCTGAAAAACCGGATCGCCTCCGTCAAGGCGACGCAGAAGATCACCAAGGCGATGAAGATGGTCGCCGCGGCGAAGCTTCGGCGTGCGCAGGAGGCGGCCGAGGCCGCCCGGCCCTATTCGCAGCGCATGGGTGCGGTTCTGGCGAACATTGCCAAGGCCGTCACCGAGGCGGATGGCGCGCCGGCGCTGATGACCGGCACCGGCAAGGACCAGGTCCATCTGCTGGTGGTCTGCACGGCCGAACGCGGTCTTTGCGGCGGTTTCAACTCGCAGATTGCTCGCTTTGCGCGCGACCATGTCCGCAGGCTGCTTGCCGAGGGCAAGACGGTGAAGATCTTCACCGTCGGCAAGAAGGGCTACGATATCCTGCGGCGTGAATATGCATCGCTGATCATCGAGCGCAAGGAACTGCGCGAAGTCAAGAAGATCGGTTTCGAGAATGCCGACCAGATCGGAAAGCGCGTCATCGAGATGTACGAGGCCGGCGAGTTCGACATCTGCACGCTGTTCTACTCCGAGTTCAAGTCGGTCATCTCACAGGTTCCGACCGCCCAGCAACTCATCCCGGCCAAGGCTCCGGAAGCCGTCGCCCAGGATGCAGAACATGCAGGCGCCGTCTATGAATACGAGCCGGATCCGGCGTCGATCCTCGACGACCTGATCCCGCGCAATATCTCCGTCCAGATCTTCCGTGCTCTCCTTGAGAACGTCGCGGGCGAGATGGGCGCCAAGATGAGCGCGATGGACAATGCGACGCGCAATGCCGGTGAGATGATCAACAAGCTGACGCTGAGCTACAACCGTCAGCGTCAGGCTCAGATCACCAAGGAATTGATTGAAATCATTTCGGGCGCGGAAGCGCTCTGAGTTAGGGAAAGAGGGTAAGAATATGGCTGAGGCAGCTACCCGCTCTGTCGGCAAAGTCACCCAGGTTATCGGCGCCGTCGTCGACGTTGCTTTCGAAGGCGAACTGCCGGCGATTTTGAACGCGCTTGAAACCGACAACAACGGCGTCCGCCTGGTTCTCGAAGTCGCTCAGCATCTGGGCGAAAACGAAGTCCGCACCATCGCGATGGACTCGAGCGAAGGCCTCGTTCGCGGCCAGCAGGTCATCGATACCGGCGCTCCGATCTCGGTTCCCGTCGGCGACGAAACGCTCGGCCGTATCATGAACGTCATCGGCGAGCCGGTCGATGAAGCAGGCCCGCTGACCACCGCTCACAGGCGCGCCATCCACCAGGACGCTCCGGCTTACGTCGAGCAGTCCACGGAAGCGCAGATCCTCGTCACCGGCATCAAGGTCGTCGACCTTCTCGCTCCTTACGCAAAGGGCGGCAAGATCGGCCTGTTCGGCGGTGCCGGCGTCGGCAAGACCGTTCTCATCATGGAGCTGATCAACAACGTCGCCAAGGCGCACGGTGGTTACTCGGTCTTCGCAGGCGTGGGTGAGCGTACCCGCGAAGGCAACGACCTCTACCATGAAATGATCGAATCGGGCGTCAACAAGCATGGTGGTGGCGAAGGCTCCAAGGCTGCGCTCGTTTACGGTCAGATGAACGAACCGCCGGGCGCCCGCGCTCGCGTCGCTCTGACGGGTTTGACAGTTGCAGAACACTTCCGCGACCAGGGCCAGGACGTTCTGTTCTTCGTCGACAACATCTTCCGCTTCACGCAGGCAGGCTCGGAAGTGTCGGCTCTGCTCGGCCGTATTCCTTCGGCCGTGGGTTATCAGCCGACGCTCGCAACCGACATGGGCTCGATGCAGGAACGCATCACCACGACGACGACCGGCTCGATCACCTCGGTTCAGGCCATTTACGTTCCGGCCGACGACTTGACCGACCCGGCACCGGCAACCTCGTTCGCCCACTTGGACGCAACGACCGTTCTGTCGCGCTCGATCGCTGAAAAGGGTATCTACCCGGCCGTCGACCCGCTCGACTCCACCTCGCGCATGCTCGACCCGATGGTCGTCGGCGAAGAGCACTACGAGGTCGCTCGTAAGGTTCAGTCTACGCTGCAGCGCTACAAGGCCCTGCAGGACATCATCGCCATCCTCGGCATGGACGAACTGTCTGAAGAAGACAAGCTGGCCGTCGCCCGCGCCCGCAAGATCGAGCGCTTCCTGTCGCAGCCCTTCTTCGTCGCCGAAGTCTTCACCGGCTCGCCGGGCAAGCTGGTTGCCCTCGAAGACACGATCAAGGGCTTCAAGGGCCTCGTCAACGGTGAATACGACAACCTGCCTGAAGCTGCCTTCTACATGGTCGGTTCGATCGATGAAGCCATCGAAAAGGCCAAGAAGCTCGCTGCTGCTTGATGAGCGACGCTAAGGACGAGATATTCTGCTGCGACTCCCTGAAAGGGGTCGTAGCGGAACTCCCAGAGCCAGCCGCGCCGACCATCTACCGTGCCGATAACGGCGTGATCATGATGGTCGTGGGACTGGTTCAGACCGAAGAAGGTCTCGGATATCTCGACCAGGCGATACTGCACTGCCCGTTCTGCGGGACCAAATTGCAAGATGCAAAAGCCATAGCCGAGAAGGTAAGTCACTGATGGCTGACAATTTCAACTTTGAGCTCGTTTCGCCGGAGCGTCTGCTGCTGTCGGAGATGGTGACCGAGGTCGTCATTCCCGCGACTGAGGGCGAGATGACCGTGATGGCGCACCATGCGCCGACGATGACGACGGTCAAGCCGGGTGTCGTGAGCGTGCGTTCAGCTTCTGGGAAGAAGCAGGACTATGTCGTGTTCGGCGGCTTTGCCGACATTCTGCCGACCGGCTGCACGTTGCTGGCAGAGTCCGCCGTTCCAGTCGAGGAACTCCATAAGGACGAACTGACCCGTCGCATCGAGGCAGCCCGCAAGGAACTCGAACATGCCGAGTTGCACGAGCACAAGTCGAAGCTCGAGCATTTCATCATGGAACTGACGCATCTTAGCGGCATCGTCCAGCAGGATTGACCAATCGACGGCTTCGATGAAAGGCGGCCCGCGAGGCCGCTTTTTTGTTTTCTGCGAGGGAACTTGAAGCGCCTCATCAAAGATTTGAAAAAGAGCGGGCATTCAAAACCGCTTTTGTCCGGCTCATGACCGAGAGGCCACATTTGCAGCGCCGCGCGTCTTCAGGGCGCGCAAAGGTGCTACGGCCCTTGATACTCGCGTTGCTGACTTGCTTCTCGCGCTTTAGCGCTTCGTTTGGCTGATGTCCTTTTCGCAGTGTCGCACTTTTGCGCGCGCGACGCTATGGACCAACCAGGAGGGTTCGAGAGCGGTTCAGGTTTTCACCGAAGCGCAGAATCGCCCTAAGATTTCGTTTTACGCGATTCCGAACGGAAAACCGTTCCATACTTTTCCTGGAATTGCCCTAGAAGCCGGTGCCGCCGCGCAGCTCGATGACCAGCGTCTTGAACAGGATTTTCAGGTCGAGCAGCAGACTGAAATGCCTGACATAATAGATATCGCAGGCGATCCGGGCCCGGGCTTGCAGCGGCCGTGCGGTCGGCCCGCGCCAGCCGCGTGTCTGCGCGAGGCCGGTGATGCCGGGGCGCATGACGTGACGATGGTGGTAGTTCGGCACCAATTCTTCGTAGAGCCGGCCGGCTGCGCGCATGTTGATGGCATGGCAGCGCGGCCCGACCAGGGACATGTCGCCCCTGAGGACGTTCAGAAGCTGCGGCAGCTCGTCAATGTTGGTCCTGCGGAGCATAGCGCCGAAGCCGGTCACCCGGCTGTCGCCCTTGACGGTCTGCTGAATGCCGCTGGGATCGCAAGCTTCGATGTGCATCGAGCGGAACTTGAAGACGGTGATCTTCCGCCCGTTCAGGCCCCAACGGATCTGGCGGAAGAATACGGGGCCTCCATCGTCGAGTTTGATGAAAAGAGCGATTGCCAGGAAAAGCGGCGCCAGTACGAGCAGAGCGCTGGCCGAGATGACGATATCAATCAGCCGCTTTACGGCCAATCGCAGAGCCGCCCTCCCTTCGACACCGGAAAAGCTGTCCGGTTGGCGAATGTTGGAGTTCGCTACAACCAGGGTCCGGATTTTGTTCTGACGCTGAGACGAATCGAAGCGTGAACTTATCTTCGAAGTAAAAGCATACATTACTCAATGCCCAGAAGTTTAGATGCGATACTGAACAGCGGGGAGACAGATACATGCTTACGTATGGTTTGTCATCGTTATAAATAAGAAATCGGTAAGCATAAAGACGCCAAAAATGGGAGTATTTCGCGTTAACCTTAATGCCTCTAGTTGAGCGGCGTCCGAAATTATACTTCTAAAGGAGTAGCCCGATCAGGCGGCGCGATGTCAGGCGATTGCCAAAATCGATTACTGGTCGTTCCAACAGATAATAACTGAGGCTTGCCACCAGAAAAACGAGCGCCGCTGTCAGTGTGCAGGATTGCAGCCAGCCGGTGACCACATTCTCGGAGGAGGCGCCGAACGAGCCGGGGTCCAGTCTCTGGATCAATGTCAGGATGATCTCCTGCCAGATGTAAATGCCGAAGGAGATCTTGGCGATGTAGCGGACGGGGGGGTTATCAAGCAGTCTGCCCAGACGCTGCGAATGGTTGAGTGAAACGAGCGCTGTTGCAACGGCCAGTGGGAAGACCGGAAATCCATAGGGGATGTCAAGCCAACCGTAACCTTCGGCCGAGCCGCCTGGGGATATGAGGAGGCGGTAAGCGGCAACCGCGACGGCGAGGAGTGCCGCGGCGTCGAACCAGGGAGATCGTCTTGCGGGCAACATCACTTCGATGCCGGCGGCAAGCGCGCCGAGCGCGAAGACAGCAAAGAAGCCGATCGGATTATAGTTGGGCATCCATTCCTTCGCTCCACCCTGAAGGCCATATGCCCAGCCGCGACCGATATCGTCGAGCGCAAAGAGCCTCAGGATCATCAGATGGGCAAGAAGGACCACGGCAATGACGCAGAGCCAGGCGGCGCGGGCGAAGAACGGACGTTGCCGCAGCAGCGGCAAGCGAAACAGCACGAAAAAGCCGACCGGGAGGAGCACATAGCTGGTGACCTCGAAGGGAATGGACCAGAGCGGTCCATCGGCTTCGACGGGAAAAAACGTGCGCCAATGCCACTGGCTCATGAACAACAGTCCCGAGACGTAGCGGACGACGAGTTCCGGCGTCAGCGGCAGGGCAAGCAGCGTCAGGCTAAGGACGAAGCTGACGCTGGTGGCGACCCAGAAGCCCGGAGCGATGCGCGCCAACCTGCGGATGACGTAGTGCCCAAGGGTGGGCATGGCGCCGCCGGCGTCGAGAGCGTGCCAGAAGGGGCGGGCAAGCAGAAAGCCGCTGAGCACGAAGAAGATGGCGACGCCGAAATTGCCGAAGCGGAGAACGTTTGCCGTTGCCGCAAATTCATCCGGAATTCTGCGCATATCCAGCCGGAGCGCGAGATGGTGCGCGAGCACCAACAAGCAGGCCATTGCGCGCAGAAAGTCGGCTCCGGCCAGTCTGTCCTGTGCTCGCATGTCGTTCCCCGCCCTGCCCGATTCGGCTCAAACCGCCCAGGCGCAAAGCATTGCCTGGGAAGACCGCCTCGGCAAGGCCCGGGGCGAGCTCAGCCGAGGAGTTCGTTGGTGTAATAGGTGGAAAAGTCCGGCTTCTCCTTGAGCACGACGCCATTCGCATCGACGAGAATGCCGTTCTCGACCAGGAAAGCGCCGATGGCATCGGCCTTTGCCGGATCAAGCGTGCCGATCACGCCGGACTCGGATCTCAGGAAATGGCCTTCGATCAACGCCTTCTGAGATGCTCTTACCAGTTCCGTGTTCATCAGCGCACCGTTACTTCCTGATATCAGCAGGTCGCAGGCTTCGTCGGGATGATCGATGGAGTAGACGTAGCCTTGACGCGTGGCCTGGATGAAGGCGCGCGCGTGTTCTCGACTGGCAGAGAGATAGGCGTCACTGGAAACGATGACTGTCGTCTGCTCGTCGGGAATGCCGTAATCGGAATAGTGGAAGCGGCTGATCTGCCGATTTTCCAGCTCAGCGGCGATGCCCTCCCAGGTGTAGATCTCCAGCGTGAAGTCAATCGAGCCATTGTCCAGCGCCTCATAGGCGGAGGTGCCAAGGGTGACGGTCTTGACGTCGCCCTTGCCGCCGTCATTGCGGATCATCGCCGAGACCAGCGCGCTTTCCCAAGTGCCGCCGAAGCCTCCATAGGTCTTGCCATCGAGATCTCTAGGGCTCTTGATGTCGTCCCGCCCGCCCTTGAAGATCAGGCGTGCGGTTTCCGTCTGGACGACGCCGTAGACCATCTTCACGTCACCGCCGCCAGCACGCTGCGTCAGGGCCTCGATCTCGCTACTGATGCCGAAATCGGCGACCCCGTTTGATACCAGCGTGCCGGCACTCGTGTCGGTAAAGGGTAGAATTTCGACATCGAGGCCGGCGGCCGCGTAGAAGCCCTTCGCCTTGGCGACGTAGATGCCGATGTGATTGGTGTTGGGCGTCCAGTCGAGCGCGATACGAACCTTTGCGGGCGCCGATTGAGCGAAGGCGACGCGGCCGGCGAGGCTTGTCGCGATGGCGGCGAGCATCGTCTGGCGGCGGGTGAGAAGCGGCATGGTGACCTCCTCAGGTCTTTAGAGCATGACGCCGAAAAGTACGGTTTTCGAACGACATCAGACTCTAACTCTTTAAATTGGAACAGGATTCAGATTTTGGGCCGACCGGCCTAAAACCACCCTGTTCTGGCGGATGAAGCAGGGTTTGCAGGATTTCGGTCTCGATCGCCTGGGCCGCCGGCGAACCGAGATCGGCAATGCTTCTCGGGCGGGGCAGGGGAACGCGGAATTCGCGGATGACACGTGCCGGACGGGCAGACAGCACGTAGATCCGGTCGGAGAGGAAAACGGCCTCGCGAACATCGTGGGTGATCAGCAGCGCCGTCCAGCGATGTTCGGTCCACATGCCTTGCAGCCACTCCTGGATCTGCGTGCGGGTCAGCGCATCGAGCGCGCCGAAGGGCTCGTCGAGCAGCAGCATGTCCTGCTCCTGGATGACGGTGCGCAGCAGCGCAGCACGTTGGCGCATGCCGCCGGAAAGAGAGGCGGGGTAGTGATGCTCGAAGCCGGCAAGGCCGAACCGCTCGAAGAGGGGCGCGACAGCGGCGCGTGCAGCCCGGCGAGCCATGCCCTTCACTTCCAGACCGAGCGCGGCATTATCGATGATCCGGCGCCAGGGCATCAGCGCATCGCGTTGCGGCATGAAGGCAAAGGAATGCGGCGTCTGTTCCAGCGCTGCGCCGTTGAAAAGCATGGCGCCGGAATCGGGTCGCAGCGCCTGTGTCAGCAGTCTCAGCACGGTCGATTTTCCGGAGCCGGATGGGCCGACGATCGAGACGAACTCGCCGTCTGCGACGGCGAGCGAAATGTCGTCTAGAACTTTCATGCCGTCGAAGGACTTCGAGATGTTGCGCAGCTCAAGCATCTGACCGGTCATCGGCGCCGCTCCTGAGATGGCTGCCAAGGCATGACGAAACGCTGGATAACCAGCGTCAGCGCGAAGAGGCAGAGCGTCAGCAGAGCGCTGACGATCACGGCGGCGAGCACGAGATCGGGACGGAAATTGTTCTTGGCGTTGAGGATATAAATGCCGAGGCCGCTTGCAGCGCCGGCATATTCGGCAAAGATCGCGCCGACGACCGCATAGGTGATCGAGATTCGAAGGCCGGCAAAGAAATAGGGCAGCGACGAGGGAAACCGCGCCAGGCGGAAAATGCGCCAGCGGCTCGCTTTCATCGAATTCAAGAGCTCGGCAATGTCGCGATCGGTCGCCTCATAGCCCTGAAGCAGGGCAACAAGCAGCGGAAAGAAGGTGACGAGCGCCACCAGCAATATCTTCGGCAAAAGGCCGAAACCGAACCAGAGGACGACGAGAGGCGCGATCGCCACCAGCGGCAAAGTCTGGCTGGCGATGAAGATCGGCAGCATTGCCCGGCGCATGAAGGGCATGAAATCCATCAGGATCGAAGAGGCGAAGGCGAAGGCGAGCGACAGGGCGAAACCGCCGAGTGTCGCGCCGAGCGTCGGCCAGGTGTTTGATATCAGCCCCTCTCGGTTCAGCCAGCCCTGGACGAGGATACGCGAAGGTGCCGGCAGAATGGACGGTTTGATGCCGGAAAGATCGACATAGAGTTCCCATGCCGCCAGAAAAGCAAAGCCTGCGAGCAAGGCGGGCATTGCCCGGTACACGGCGAGATAGAGCGTCGCAAGGCGCGAATCCGATGGTCGTGGCGATGTCATCGGCGTTCGATTTCAGGGTTTCGCCGGGCCGTTCGCGCAAACCTGTCGAGGGCATCGATAGGGATGCCGACGGAATTGCCGGACGTCCGGTAGAGTGACACTTGCGCGCCGGAATACATTTGGACCTCGCTCCGCTGGCATTACCCAGATCAGCTTAGAAGGGTCCGGAGGCTTGCGCCTCACATCTCAGCCCCGGCGACACGGAGCTCCCCTGTTATTTCGGCGAAAACTATCATCGGGGTTTTCTTGCCGCAACCGCAAAATTGCAAACCCGTCCGCCCGGTCGGATGGGGCGCTGATAAAAAACACCCGGACGGAGGTCCTGTCCGGGTGTTTTCCGAGGTTCCGTACCTGCCGGGAACGGAACCCGAGCGCTTGTCTTTCAGGCGGCAATATCGGCAGGGGCGATTGGTGCGGGCGCGGGCAAGCGCCGACACCATCATTTCAGCTTGTATCGACCGGATGATCTCACTGACGCTCCTTCCTGCGCCTCGTGCTTTACGGCCGGGGAAGCAGCGGTTATAAAACCTCAACTAATATTGAGGTCAATAGGCCATGAATAGGATTTCTGCAACGCCGCTCGGCAGGCTTCTGACGGTCGGCGAAGTGGCGCAACGCAGTGGTCTTGCCGTCTCGGCGCTGCATTTCTATGAGGCCAAGGGGCTGATCTCGAGTATCCGCACGCGCGGCAACCAGCGGCGCTACGGACGCGATGTCCTTCGCCGGCTCGGCATCATCAAGGTGGCGCAACGTGTCGGCATTCCGCTTTCGGAAATCCAGACGGCATTTGCCTCCCTGCCGCAGGGGCGCACGCCGACGATTGCCGACTGGCAGACGCTGTCGGCGCGCTGGAAGGATGAACTCGACACGCGAATCAGACGGCTGAGCCTGCTGCGAGACCGTCTGACCGGCTGCATCGGCTGCGGTTGCCTGTCGATCGAAAGCTGTCCGTTGCGCAATCCCTTCGATCAGCTCGGCGAGGAAGGGCCAGGCGCACGGCTGCTGGAGACAGAAATCGAAGTATGAACTTTCAGGGAAGAGCGCCAGCCTCTGGCGGAAAGATGATGCCTGCCTTTCTTTCGGCCGGCGCGCTCATATGTTAAGGGCGAATGGCGCAACAGGCGGCATTGTCCGCGAGGAGGACGGCTTCGTGTTCCATCCGAGACTATTCGAGAATCGCAATGTCATCGTAACCGGCGCCGGGCGGGGCATCGGTCTCGAAGTGGCCCGGCAGTTCCTGGACTGCGGCGCGAAGGTGATCGTCCATACCGGACGCAAACCGGGGCGCGATCTGCCGGATTTTCTGCTGACGGCTGAATCCGAAAGACGGGCGCTGTTGCTGCACGCCGATTTCACTGCCGCTGGCGGCGCTGCGCAATTTGCCGAAAATGCGCTTACCTTTTTCGACAAGGTGCATGTGCTCGTCAACAACGCCGGCACTATGCTCGGCCGTTTTCCAGCTGCCACACTGACTGACGCAGATTATGAGGCGATTGTGCGTTTGAACCAGACGTCGGTGGTGGCGCTGACGCGTGCGTTGCTGCCGGCATTGAAGGCGGCGGAAGGCGCTGCCATCGTCAACACCGTTTCAATTTCCGCGCTGACCGGCGGCAGCCCCGGTTCTTCGATTTATTCTGCCTCGAAAGCCTTCGTTTCAACCTATTCCAAGGCGCTTGCCCGCGAGCTGGCGCCGGATGGCATCCGCGTCAATTGTGTCTCGCCCGGAACGATCGAGACGGATTTCCACGAGCGCTATTCCTCCCCCGAAAAGCTGGAGCAGACGAGAAAGTCTATTCCCTTGCAGCGGCTGGGCACAGCGGAGGATTGCGCGCCCGCCTATCTGTTTCTGGCGGCGCCCTCGCTCTCCGGATACATTACCGGCCAGGTCCTCGAGATCAATGGCGGCCAGCTTATCTGCTGATTTAGTTAGACCTTTTTTGACATTTCATCACTTTTGGCAAATTCGTGTGTGCGAATATGCTATTGTGCTGATCTGCCTTTTGCTTCCCTTCCGAGATGTCGAATGCCATTGCCCAAGCCCGAGCCGGGAATGTCCGGTCAGGAACTGCACAAACTCGCTGGAAACGCTCGTGAGGCGAGCGATCTGCTGAAGGCGCTGGCGCACCAGACCCGACTTCTGATTCTTTGCATACTCGCGACCGAGGAGCGGACGGTGAGTGAAATCGAAAACATCCTCGGCATTCAGCAGGCAATGGTCTCGCAGCAGCTCGCGCGTTTGAGGCTCGAAGGTCTCGTCAATACGCGCCGTCAGGGCAGGCTGGTCTATTACCGTATCGGCAATACAAACGTGCTTGCCTTCCTTGAATCGCTGTTCGATCTTTTTCCGGCTGCTGAAAACAATTAGGACCCGCCCTTGCGGAGCACGGTTGCTGCGTCGAAGATAGCTGATCCGGATGATTTCGCGCCGGATCGGGAGACCGGATGATCGACAAGCTGGAATTTTTCATCGCCCTTGCCAACGAAAAGCATTTCGGCCGCGCCGCGGAGGAGTGCGGGGTTTCCCAGCCGACGCTTTCAGCCGCGATCCGGCAGCTCGAGGATCAGCTTGGTGTCATGCTGGTGCAGCGCGGCTCGCGCTTTCAGGGGCTGACGCCGGAGGGCCAGCGCGTCCTGGAATGGGCCCGGCGCATCGTCGGCGATGCCCGCACCATGCGCGAGGAGATGCGCGCGGCCCGCCGCGGACTTTCCGGCCATATTCGCCTTGCCGCCATTCCGACGGCGCTCGCCATGCTTTCGCGCATCACCACGCCCTTTCAGGAACGACATCCGGGAGTGACCTTCTCGATCGTCTCGCGGAACTCGCTGCAGGTGCTGAGCATGCTCGAAAATCTCGAAATCGACGCCGGCATCACCTATCTCGAAAACGAGCCGCTCGGCCGGGTCACCAGTGTTCCGCTCTATGCCGAGCGCTATCATCTGATCACTGCTGCAGGCAGCCCGCTGTCCGATCGCGACAATGTGACCTGGAAGGAGGTCGGCGATCTTCGGCTTTGTCTATTGACCGCCGACATGCAGAACCGCCGCATCATCAACCGGCATCTGACGGAAGCCGGCGCCACTGTGCATCCGACGCTCGAATCCAATTCGATGATCGTGCTGTTCTCGCATGTCAGAACCGGACGCTGGGCGAGCATCATGCCGCGCAACGTGGCGAAATCATTTGGTTTTCCGGTGGAGATCCGGATGATTCCGATTGTCGAACCGGAAGCCCACCATCTGGTTGGCCTCGTCGCACCCTATCGGGAGCCCTTCACCCCGCTCGTTTCGGCCCTGCTGCACGAAGCGAGAGTGCTCGTGCGGGACGAGGAGCTCTGATAGAAAAAACCTATCAATCCACGAGATAGCTTTATTGATCGTCGTCGGCTTCCCTGAGATGTTGTCTGCATGATGGCGCTCGGCTGGGGAGGCCTGCCATCCCGAAACGAGCGAGCCGCCGGGAGGGCTGCCTGATGACCATTCATATCGCCGAAGGCGATATCGCAGCGCGTACGCGGACCATCGTCGCCGACCTTCGCTTCCTTGAAGGACCGCTGCTTCCCATTCTGCACGAGGTTCAGCGAGAATTCGGTTATGTGCCGCAGGAAGCCCTGCCTGTGATTGCGGAGGAACTGAACCTCTCGCGCGCCGAAGTGCACGGGGTGATGACATTCTACCACGATTATCGCGACCATCCCGCTGGCCGCCATGTGCTGAAGCTCTGTCGCGCCGAGGCCTGCCAGTCGACGGGCGGCGACGCGTTGGCTGATCGCGTCAAGGCGCTGCTCGGGATCGATTTTCATCAGACGACGCTCGACGGCGCCGTGACGCTGGAGCCGGTCTACTGTCTCGGCCTTTGTGCCTGCGCCCCGTCGGCGATGCTCGACGGCGAGGTTTATGGCCGCGTAGACGATCAGATGGCGGCGGAACTCGTTGCGGAGGCACGTCGATGACAGTCAAGATTTATGTTCCGCGCGATGCCGCTGCGCTGGCGCTCGGGGCCGAAAAGGTGGCAAAGGCGATTGCCCAGGAGATCGCCGCCCGCGGCTTCGATGCAGAGATCGTGCGCAACGGCTCGCGCGGAATGTTCTGGCTGGAACCGCTGGTCGAGGTCGAGGCCGCCGGCAAGCGCATCGGCTACGGGCCGGTGAAGGCAAAGGATGTGCCTGCTCTGTTCGACGCGGGAATGATGAACGGCCGCGGCCACCCACTCTGTCTCGGGGAGGTTGAAGACCTCCCGTTCCTGAAGGAGCAGACCCGCCTGACCTTTGCCCGCTGTGGCATCACCGACCCGCTTTCGCCCGGCGATTATGAGGCGCATGGTGGTCTTGCCGGCCTTCGCCGCGCCGTTTCGATGACGCCTGCCGAAATCGTCAAGGAAGTCACCGATTCCGGCCTGCGCGGACGCGGCGGTGCCGGTTTTCCCACGGGCATCAAGTGGAAAACCGTTCTCGATGCCAGCGGCGAACGCAAATATATCGTCTGCAATGCCGATGAGGGCGATAGCGGCACCTTTGCCGACAGGATGATCATGGAGGGCGATCCCTTCGTCTTGATCGAGGGCATGGCGATTGCGGGGCTTGCGACCGGCGCCACGAAGGGGTTCGTCTACACCCGTTCGGAATATCCGCATGCGATCGCCGTGATGAGCGAGGCCATCGGCATTGCCCGGCAGGCCGGCATTCTCGGGCCGTCAGTGCTTGGCTCGGGCCGCGCCTTCGATATCGAGGTGCGCACCGGCGCCGGCGCCTATGTCTGCGGTGAAGAAACGGCT
Organism: Rhizobium sp. Nf11,1; assembly: GCF_050587665.1. Classification (NCBI taxonomy): domain Bacteria; kingdom Pseudomonadati; phylum Pseudomonadota; class Alphaproteobacteria; order Hyphomicrobiales; family Rhizobiaceae; genus Rhizobium; species Rhizobium sp. Nf11,1. The sequence goes on from NZ_JBOBHU010000014.1 coordinate 112,794, forward strand.
CTCTTGAACAGTCTCGAAGGCAAGCGCGGCATCGTGCGCGCCAAGCCGCCGCTGCCGGCGCATAAGGGCCTGTTCGACTGTCCGACCGTCATCAACAATGTGATTTCACTGGCCTCGGTGCCTGTGATCATGGAGAAGGGCGCCGCCTTCTACCGCGATTTCGGCATGGGCCGCTCGCGCGGCACCATTCCGCTGCAGATCGCCGGCAATGTCAGATATGGCGGGCTTTATGAGACGGCTTTCGGTCTTTCGCTCGGCGATATCGTCGACAGGATCGGCGGCGGAACGAGGACCGGCCGGCCGGTCAAGGCGGTTCAGGTCGGCGGGCCGCTCGGCGCCTATTTCCCGCGGGCGCTGTTCGATACGCCTTTCGACTACGAGGCCTTCGCCGCCAAGGACGGGCTGATCGGCCACGCCGGCATCGTCGTCTTCGACGACACGGCCGACATGCTGAAGCAGGCGCGTTTCGCCATGGAATTCTGTGCCGTCGAAAGCTGCGGCAAGTGCACGCCCTGCCGCATCGGTTCGACGCGCGGCGTCGAGACGGTCGACAAGATCGCAGGCGGCATCGAGCCGGAGAAGAACCGGGTACTGCTTGGCGATCTCTGTAATACCATGAAATTCGGGTCGCTCTGTGCGCTTGGCGGTTTCACGCCCTATCCCGTGATGAGCGCCATGAAGCATTTCCCGGAAGATTTTTCGCCGGCACCGGTCGTGGAGGCGGCTGAGTAATGGTTTTTTATTCGAAGTTGCCCCTCACCCTAACCCTCTCCCCGCCTGCGGGGAGAGGAGACGTGCCACGAGGGCGCGTATTGAGTGAAGGTGGTGCGGCATACCCGTTCGCCCCGCTTGCGGGGAGAAGGTGCCGGCAGGCGGATGAGGGGCATGCCTCAAGGCGCCCGATACTGAAATCTAGCGGAGGTGCAATGCATGTCTCTCATCCATGAAATCGACTACGGCACTCCCGCTTCGAAATCCGAAACCATGGTGACGCTCACCATTGACGGGCAGCAGATCAGCGTGCCGGAGGGCACCTCCATCATGCGCGCCTCAATGGAAGCCGGCATCGAGGTGCCGAAGCTCTGCGCCACCGACATGGTCGATGCCTTCGGCTCCTGCCGGCTCTGTCTTGTCGAGATCGAGGGCCGCGCCGGCACGCCGGCCTCCTGTACGACGCCGGTGGCGGCAAACATGGTGGTGCACACGCAGACGGGACGATTGAAGGATATCCGCCGCGGTGTGATGGAGCTTTATATTTCCGATCACCCGCTCGACTGTCTCACCTGCGCTGCCAATGGCGATTGCCAATTGCAGGATATGGCCGGTGCTGTCGGCCTCCGTGACGTACGATACGGCTATGAGGGCGACAATCACGTCAAGGCGCGCAGCAACGGCGACATCAATCTGAAATGGATGCCGAAGGACGAGTCCAATCCCTATTTCACCTATGATCCCTCCAAATGCATTGTCTGTTCGCTTTGCGTGCGCGCCTGCGAGGAAGTGCAGGGCACCTTCGCGCTGACGATCGAAGGGCGTGGTTTTGGCTCCCGCGTGTCACCCGGCATGCATGAGAATTTCATGGATTCCGAATGTGTTTCCTGCGGCGCCTGCGTCCAGGCCTGTCCGACGGCGACGCTGACGGAGAAATCGGTGATCGAGATCGGCCAGCCGGAGCATTCGGCCGTCACAACCTGCGCCTATTGCGGTGTCGGCTGCTCCTTCAAGGCGGAGATGCGCGGGGAGGAACTGGTGCGCATGGTGCCGTGGAAGGAGGGACAAGCCAATCGCGGCCATTCCTGCGTCAAGGGCCGCTTCGCCTACGGTTATTCCACACACAAGGACCGCATCCTCAATCCGATGATCCGCGAAAAGGTCAGCGATCCCTGGCGGGAGGTGAGCTGGGACGAGGCCTTCGCGCATGTGGCGTCGGAGTTCCGACGCATTCAGTATCAATATGGGCGCGACGCGATCGGCGGCATCACCTCCTCGCGCTGCACCAATGAGGAAACCTATCTGGTGCAGAAGCTGGTCCGCGCCGGTTTCGGCAACAACAATGTCGATACATGCGCCCGCGTCTGCCATTCGCCGACCGGCTACGGTCTCGGCCAGACATTCGGGACTTCGGCCGGAACGCAGAATTTCGACAGCGTCGAACATTCGGATGTCGTCGTCATCATCGGCGCCAATCCAACGGATGGCCATCCGGTGTTCGGCTCGCGGCTGAAGAAGCGGCTGCGCCAGGGGGCGAAGCTCATCGTCATCGATCCGCGCCGCACCGATATCGTCCGATCGCCGCATGTCGAGGCTTCCTACCACCTGCCGCTGAAGCCGGGCACCAATGTCGCGGTCATGACGGCGCTGGCGCATGTGATCGTCACCGAAGGGCTCTACGACGAGGCATTCATCCGCCAGCGCTGCGACTGGTCGGAATTCGAGGACTGGGCGGCCTTCGTCGCCGAACCGCAGCATAGTCCCGAAGCGACGGAGGTTTTCACCGGGGTGCCGGCGGCGGATCTGCGCGGTGCGGCAAGGCTCTATGCCAAGGGCGGCAACGGTGCGATCTATTACGGCCTCGGCGTCACCGAACACAGCCAGGGTTCGACGACGGTCATTGCGATCGCCAATCTGGCGATGGCGACCGGCAATATTGGCCGTCCCGGCGTCGGCGTGAACCCGCTGCGCGGCCAGAACAATGTGCAGGGCTCCTGCGACATGGGCTCATTCCCGCACGAACTGCCCGGCTACCGGCATATTTCCGACGATGCCACGCGCGATATCTTTGAAAAGCTCTGGGGTGTGAAGCTCAGCGACGAACCGGGCCTACGCATTCCCAACATGCTCGATGCGGCGGTCGACGGCTCCTTCAAAGGCCTTTACGTCCAGGGCGAGGACATTCTCCAATCCGATCCCGACACGAAACATGTCGCGGCAGGCCTTGCGGCAATGGAATGCGTCGTCGTGCAGGACCTCTTCCTCAACGAAACCGCCAACTACGCCCATGTCTTCCTGCCGGGTTCGACCTTCCTCGAGAAGGACGGCACATTCACCAATGCCGAGCGACGCATCAACCGCGTGCGCAAGGTAATGACGCCACGCAACGGCTATGGCGATTGGGAGGTGACGCAGAAACTGGCCCAGACCATGGGCCTCGACTGGAATTATGCCCATCCGTCGGAGATCATGGACGAGATCGCCGCGACAACGCCGAGTTTCGCGCTTGTGTCCTACGACTACCTCGACAAGATGGGCTCGGTGCAGTGGCCTTGCAACGAGAAGAACCCGCTCGGCTCGCCGATCATGCATGTCAACGGTTTCGTCCGCGGCAAGGGCAAGTTCATCCGCACCGAATATGTGGCGACCGACGAGCGCACCGGCCCGCGCTTTCCGCTGCTGCTTACCACCGGCCGCATCCTCAGCCAGTATAATGTCGGAGCGCAGACACGCCGGACGGAGAACGTCATCTGGCACGCGGAAGACCGGCTGGAGATCCATCCGCACGATGCCGAACAGCGCGGCGTGCGCGATGGCGACTGGGTGAAGCTCGCCAGCCGCTCCGGCGACACCACGCTCCGGGCGCTGCTCACCGATCGCGTCGCGCCGGGTGTCGTCTATACGACCTTCCATCACCCCAATACGCAGGCCAACGTCATCACCACCGACTTTTCCGATTGGGCGACCAACTGCCCGGAATATAAGGTGACAGCGGTGCAGGTCTCGCCGTCGAACGGACCGAGCGAGTGGCAGCTCGAATATGACGAGCAGGCACGGCAATCGCGCCGCATCGCCGGCAAGCTCGAAGCGGCGGAGTGACGATGCCGGGGCGATTTGGCGTTGTCGGCGAGATCCTCCCTTCTTTCCTCGGGGAGAAGAGGAGGCGTCTGTGATGACTTTCGCCACCACCGCCCGTGCTCCCGAAACCGCCCGCCGCAACGGCGTCATGCACAGCGGTTCGCGCATCGTGCCCGAGGAAGTGCCGATCGCCTTTTCCTATGGCGGCAGTTCGCATGCGGTGATGATGGCGACACCGGCGGATCTCGAGGATTTCGCCGTCGGCTTCAGCCTGACGGAAGGGATTATCGCTAGGCCGGCAGAGATATCCGCCGTCGAGATCGTCGAGGGGGGGCAGGGCATCGACGTGCAGGTCAGCCTTGCCGACGACGTCGCCGATCGGCTGCGGGCGCGCCGCCGCAGCATGGCTGGACCGGTCGGCTGCGGGCTCTGCGGCATCGAATCGATCGAACAGGCGGTGCGGCCGGTGCCCGATGTCTCGACATCGCCGTTGACGCTGTCTCATGCTGATATCGTTCGCGCCGTATCATTTCTGAACGAGGCGCAGCCGCTGCATCGTGAAACGCGGGCCGTACATGGCGCTGGATTCTACCTTCCAGGCAGCGGGCTGATTGCGGTTCGCGAAGATGTCGGCCGCCACAACGCGCTGGACAAGCTCTGCGGCGCCGTCATCCGCGCCGGCGAAAGCGGCGGAAACGGCGCGGTCGTCGTCACCAGCCGGCTGTCGGTCGAAATGGTGCAGAAGGCGGCGATCCTCGGCAGCCCCGCACTCATCGCCATTTCAGCGCCGACGGCCCTTGCCATCCGCACGGCCGAAGCGGCCGGCATGACGCTCGTCGCGCTGGTGCGCGGCGAAGATTTCGAGATATTCACACACCCGCACCGCATCTCGCCCGGAAGCATCGCCGATGTCGCATGATACCAAAGCCAAGCTTGTCTATATGGCAAATCAGATCGCCACCTTTTTCAAAAGCCAGCCGCAAGACGAGGCCGCGCAAGGCGTCGCCACGCACATCAACAAATTCTGGGAGCCGCGCATGCGGCGGCAATTGTTTGAAATTCTCGAGAAAGAGGAGAATGGCCTGGATGCTCTCGTGCTTCAGGCCGCTCCACTGATCCGCAAGCCGGAGGCGGAGGCAAACCGGGTCCGGTAATTCAAAGTGGTGTCTGCCGGAGGGGAGACAGCAGCAAACTGCCTGCGCACGCGCCACTGCCCTCTATACCGGCACCATGTATATCCTTGCCGTCGTGCCGGCGCCCGGTCTCATCGCCAACGCGCTGGTCAGGCCGCTTCCGGACAAGTGGTTCTGAGGGATGGCGAGGTCGCGGCGCTGCAAGAAAGTCGGCGGCAATAAAAAACCGCCGAAAGCGGCGGTTTTCCGATATCCAATTGTTCCGGCAGGTCAGGCAGCCAGTTCATCCGTCTCATTTTCCTTGAACATCTTGGCGAGGTTCAGGAAGCAGATCATGCCGTTTTCGGAGGCGATGATGCCTTCACAGAACGCGCGGTCGAAGGAGGCCGTCACTTCTGGCACCGGCTGAACCTGGCTGGATGAGATGGTGAGAATATCCGAGACGCGGTCCACGAGCATGCCGATGACCATGCTATGAACTTCGGCGACCACGATGGCGCTGCGTTCGTTGGCAACCGTACTCTTCATGCCGAGCTTATAGGCGAGATCGATGATCGGGATGACCGAACCGCGCAGGTTCATGACGCCGATGACGTCGGCCGGCGAATGCGGGATCGGCGTCGAAGGCGCCCAGCCGCGGATTTCGCGAATGGTCGTGGTCTTGACGCAAAATTCCTGATCATGCAGGCGGAAGGCAATGATCTCGAGCGTATCGCCGCTGAAGTTAGTGGAATTGATCGTGGCCATTAGAAATTCTTCCCAACTGTCGTAAGCCAAAGCAGAAGCGGGTGCGCCACCATTGGCGCCGACGAGCTTTGCCTTCACACCACGCGATGGCTCTGCACTCAGAGCATCGTTACGGTTAGCGACCACATTAACGGAAGAGTGTTGCCCAAATCTAAATCGGGAGCGGGAGTGCGAAGCTTTTCCCCCCGATCTACTTCAGCTGATCGTCTTTTCGATCTGCGAGACGGCCCAATCGACCTGTTCTCTCGTTATGACAAGTGGCGGAGCGAGGCGAATCGTGTAGTCGTGGGTATCCTTGGCGAGAAGGCCGCGCTCCTTCAGAGCATGGCAATATTGCCGCGCGCCGCCGGCTTCGGGCTCCAGCTCGATCGCCATCATCAGGCCGCGGCCACGCACGTCCCTGACGATGTTCGAGCGGATCGATCTCAAGCCTTCGAGGAAATAATCGCCCATGGCGGCGGCGTTCTCGATCATGCCTTCCTCCACGAGCACCTTGAGGGCCGTGCGCGCCACCGCGCAGGCGAGCGGATTGCCGCCGAAGGTCGAGCCGTGCTGGCCAGGCTTCAGCACGCCCAGCACCTCGGAATTGGAAAGGACGGCGGATACGGGATAGAAGCCGCCGGAAAGCGCCTTGCCGATCAGCGTCACATCGGCCTCTATGCGTTCGTGCTCCTCCGCCAGCAGCTTGCCGGTACGGCCGAGGCCGGTCTGGATCTCATCGAGGATCAGAGTGACGTTGTTATCAGTGCAGAGCTCGCGGATGCGGGTGAAATAACCGGCCGGCGGGATGATGACGCCGGCTTCGCCCTGGATCGGTTCGATCAGGGCTGCCACGGTATTGCCGTTGATCGCGGCCTCGAATGCCTCGGCGTCGCCGAAGGGAATGATGCGGAAGCCCGGCGTGTAGGGGCCGAAGCTGGTGCGGGCGTCGGGATCTGTGGAGAAACTGATGATGCTCAGCGTGCGGCCATGGAAATTGTCGGCGCAGACAATGATTTCCGCCTTACCTTCAGGAACGCCCTTGACCTCGTAACCCCATTTGCGCACCGCCTTGATGGCGGTCTCCACCGCTTCAGCGCCGGAATTCATCGGCAGGATCTTGTGCGAGCCCGTCAGCGCCGCAAGCTCCTCGTAGAGATGGGCGAGCTGATCGTTGCGGAAGGCGCGGGATGTGAGCGTCAGCCTGCCCGCCTGTTCCACCATGGCGGCGAGGATCTTCGGGTGGCAATGGCCCTGATTGACGGCAGAATAGGCCGAGAGGCAATCGAGATAACGATTGCCGTCGGTATCCCAGACATACACGCCTTCGCCACGCGTCAGCACCACGTCGAGCGGCTTATAGTTGTGGGCGCCGAGCCGCTGTTCCGTTGCGATCAGTTTTTCCGAAGTGTTCATGGCGCTTCTCCCTCAGCTTGTCTATGCGGCGCGTGTCGGACGATCGAAGATGCGGCGGCCGAAGAGGCTTGCCGTCAGTTCCACCAGTATACGGGCGCTCTTGCCGCGATCATCGAGGAACGGATTGAGCTCGACGAGATCGAGCGACGAGACGAGGCCGCTGTCGGAAAGCATTTCCATGACAAGATGCGCTTCGCGGAAGGTCGCACCGCCAGGCACCGTCGTGCCGACTCCGGGCGCGATGTCGGGATCGAGGAAGTCGAGATCGAGGCTGACATGCAGCAGGCCGTTGGCCTTGGCGACAACAGCGAGAATCTCGCGCATGATGGCGCCGATGCCCTGCTCGTCGATCGCCCGCATGTCGAAGACGTTGACGCCGTGTTCATGGATTTCCTCGCGCTCGCGCGCATCGACCGAACGGATACCGACCTGGAAGACATTCTTCGGGTCGACGAAGGGCCGGTCCTTCGGGAGGATTTCGGCGAACTCCGCCTCGCCGCAGAAGAAGGCGACGGGCATGCCGTGAATATTGCCGGAGGGTGACGTTGCCGGAGAGTTGAAATCGGCATGGGCATCGAGCCAGAGCACGAAGAGCGGGCGCTCCTTGCTGGCGGCATAACGCGCCATGCCGGAGACGCTGCCCATCGACAGACTATGATCGCCGCCGAGAATCAGCGGAAAGCGGCCGGCGGCGGCGACGTCATAGACGCTGCTTTCCAATGCGCGGGTGAAGGCACCGACGATCCTCAGATTATGGGCTTTCGGATGATTCGGCAGATCCATAGCCGGCACGATAGAGAGATCGCCGATATCGGCGACGTCGTGGCCGAGATCAATTAGGGTCTGGTCGACGCCGGCGATCCGCAGGGCCGCGGGGCCCATGGCGGCGCCTCTGCGACCCGAACCTTCTTCCAAGGGTGCGCCGATGAGGGTGACAGATCGCGATTGCGCATTCATTCGAGGGCTCCGTTTGAGGCCTGTTTTCGGCCGATAGTGGGATAAAGGGCTGGCGGCAAAAAGATGGAAAAGTGCCGGAAATGGATTATGATTGCGCAGATTGATAAAGCTATTTTGACAAAGTGTTCGACGTGGACGATCTCGATACCGAACTTCTGAGTGCGCTTCGCCACAATGCTCGCATGTCCGTCTCCTCGCTCGCGGCAATGACCGGTGCATCGCGGGCAACGGTCGCCGCCCGTATCGACCGGCTGGTCGCCAGCGGCACCATCGTCGGCTTCACCATCCGCACCAGTCACGAGACGCGATCCGCCGGCGTGCGCGCGATCGTCATGATCGAGGTGCTCGGCAAGCTCGCCGACAGGGTGGCCGATCAGCTCAGGGGCTTGCCGCAGGTGCGGGCGCTTCACAGCACCAATGGCAAATGGGATTTCGTCGCCGAGCTGGAGGACCGCGATCTTGCCGCCTTTGACGAGACGCTGCGCCGAATCAGACTGATCAACGGCATCAATTCGACCGAGACCAACATTCTTCTTAAAACGAGCAAGACGGGTTTCTAAGCTGCTTTAATATTCCCGTTCATAGACGATGCCCGCTTCGCCGGCGCCATTGCCGCCGGCGGCTCCCCGCAATTTGACGCCACGGCCGACATCGAGATTGATGATTGCCTTGGCGCCGGCCGAGCCGCCCTGCTGCAATTCGAAATAGGTACGGTCGTTGAGATAGCGGCCGACGCTGACGCTCGTCTGGCCCTTCGCGTCGGTGCTGATGTCGAAATCGTCGACGCCGAGCTGGTTGCGCAGACCCTCGAAAAGCGAGGTGGAGCGGTTGCCGGCCAGCTGGCTGACGGCGTCGGCGAGCTGGGCGATCTGCACCGGCGAGAGCTTCGACATCGACTGGCCGAAGATCAGCTGCGCCAACACCTCGTCCTGCGGCAGCTGGGGCGAGGAGGAGAAGGTGATTGACGGATCGGTGGCAAGGCCTGAGACATCCACCGTCAGGGTCGTCGTGCCGGAGGTGGAGGTCGCTTCCATGTCAAGCGCCGGCGTCAGGTCGCCGGCAAAGGTGATTTTGCTCTTGTCGGAGAAATTGAGGCGACGATTGAGAATGGTGAGCCGGCCGCGGCGCATTGTAAAGCCACCGGTGACGATCGGTGCTGCCGCCGTTCCGCGGATCGTCACGAGACCTCCAAGCTCGGCATCGATGCCGCGGCCGCGCACGAAGATCTGCGAGGGCGCATCGATTTCGAGGTCGAGTGTGATAGTCGAGGACTTCTCGCCCGGCTTCCGTTCACCGTCATCGCGCAGCTGCGCCAGCACCGCTCGCGGTGCGTTTTTATGCCGGATGTCGATTTCACGGAGTGAGGTCGGCAATCTTTCCGGGACGGTGATCGAGGTCTTGTCCAGCCGAAGCTTGCCGCTCAGCGTCGCACTCAGGATCGGCCCGCGCAGGCCGACCGTCCCGTTGACGGTCGAGACGACAAGCGTTCCGTCGACGTAGACGGCCTTGTCGAGCTTGATCGAAATGTCGGCGGGAAATCCGCCGGCGGGCTGGATGCCGATGGTACCGCTTGCCGAAATCGTGCCGCCGCCGCCCAGATTGCCGCTGAGGCGCGAGATGACGGCCTGGTTGCCATTGAAGGTGACGGTGGCTGCGAGATTGTTGACGGCAAGATTGCGCCTGACGTCGACAAGCTTGGCGCCTGATGTCGAGACCGTGCCGTTGATGACGGGGGCTGCGGCCGTTCCGCCAATCTTAAGATCGACCTTGGCGACGCCGTCGGCGACAAAGCCCTGCTGTGCGAGCGGGGCGCCAAGCACGGCGAAGGGAACATTGCCGTTGAAGCGCATGTCGAGGGCGCGGTTGCCCGATATCACGACGCTGCCGCCGCCTTTCAGCGACATACCGGCGTCGCCGGCAAGGTTGGTGTCGACCGTCAGCCTGTTATCGGCAAGCTTGCCGGACGCGCCGATGGTGAATGGCGAAAGACCGGCGCCCTTCGTCTGGCTCGTTGCGGCATTCTTCCAGTCGACCTTGAAGTCCACGACGGGCGAGCTCAGCGTGCCAGTCACTTTGGCCGTCGCCGAGATCGTGCCTTCGGCTCCTATGCTAGGAACAAAACCGTTGGCGATGGCGGCCGGAACATTGGCGGCGTTTGCGGTGACGTCGATCGATCGGATCGTTGTACCTGCAATGGAAAGATTACCAGCGGCTTTCAGCGAAATGCCGCCACCGCCGCTGAGGTCGGCATCAAAATCCAGCCGGTCGCCGGCATATTTTCCCGTCGCCGCCAAGGCAAGGCGGGAGAGGCCGGCGGCCTTGGTGTGGCTGGTCGCGGCATCTTTCCAGTTCAGCTTGAAATCGACGATCGGGTCTGCCGGCGTTCCCGATGTCTGGGCGCTCGCCGACAGCGTGCCTTCGGCACCGAGGCCGGGAACAAAGGCATTGGCGATATTTGCGGGCAGCGCCGGAATATCGGCATTGATCGAAAGGTCGCGTATCGCGGTTCCCGCGATCGTCGCGCCACCCGCCGCCTTTGCCAACATGCCTTCCTTGCCGGCAAGGCTAGCGTCGAAGTCGACCCTGTCATTGGCGAACTTGCCGGTGACCGCGGCACTCAGGCCCGACAAACCGCTGCTCCTGGTCTGGGCGGTGGCGGCGTTCTTCCAATCGAGCTTGAAATCGACGGCGGGTTTCGGCAGCGCTCCGGAGGCGGATGCCGTTCCCGACACGGTGCCCTCGGCGGCAAGACCGGGAACGAAGCCGTTGGCAAGGCTCGCGGGCAGATTGGCGAGATCGGCTTTGACGTCAATGTTGCGTACCGAAGTGCCCGATATCGCCACATTGCCCGCGGCATTCAGTAAGAGACCATCCTTGCCGCCAAGATTGGTGTTGAAGTCGAGCTTGTTGTCGGCGAGGTGTCCCGATGCGGCAAGCCCGAGGCCGGAAAGATGCGCGCTTCTGGTGTGGCTGGTTGCGGCGTCCGCCCAGTCGAGCTTGAAATCGGCCTTGGGTGCAGCGGGTGTTCCGGCTGCAGACAGCGTGCCTGATATCGTGCCGCCGGCCGCCAAATCGGGGACGAAGGCATTGGCGAGAGCCGCCGGGAGTTTGACGATTTCGGCATCGACCTTAACGCTGTCGATCGCCGTACCGGCGAGAGCGACATTGCCCATGGCCTTCAATGAGAGACCTTGATCGCCACCGGCGGCCGCGTTGAAATCCAGCTTGTTATCGGCAAATTTCCCCGATGCGGTCATGGCGAGAGCCGCAAGGCCGGCACGCTTCGTGTGGTTCGTCGCGGCGTCTTTCCAATTGAGGTCGAAATTGGCGGTCGGGGCGGAAAGCGAGCCCGCAGCCGAGACCCTCCCCGAGACTGTGCCTTCGGCGGCGAGATCGGCGACGAAGCTGTTTGCCAGGCTTGCCGGGATATTTGACAGCGTCGCATCGGCCGCGACGGTGCCGATCGTCGTGCCGGTCACGGCGACATTGCCGTTCGCCTTGAGCGAGAGGCTGTCTGCGCCGGCGATCGCGGCGTCGAAATCAAGCTTATTGTCGGCAAATTTGCCGGACGCCGTGGCATCAAGACCGGTGAGGCCGGCTCGTTTCGTGTGGCTCGTCGCGGCGTTTTGCCAATGGAGATCAAAATCGGCGATTGGAGCTGCAAGCGACCCGCTGGCGGCGACCGTTCCGGAGAGAGCACCTTCCGCTGCGAGATCGGGAACGAAGCCGTTGGCAATAGCCACGGGGATATTGTCCAGTGTTGCGTTGATCTGGACGCTGCCGACCGTCGTTCCGGTGATGTCCACGTTGCCGTTTGCCTTGAGCGAGAGGTTGTTGGCGCCGCTGGCCGCAGCGTCGAAATCGAGCTTGTTGTCGGCGAACTTTCCGGACGCCCTAGCGTCAAGACCGGTAAGGCCGGCTCGTTTCGTGTGACTCGTCGCGGCGTCTTGCCAATGGAGATCAAAATCGGCGATCGGAGCCGCAAGCGACCCGCTGGCCGAAACCATTCCCGAGACAGTGCCTTCCGCTGCGAGATCGGGAACAAAGCCGTTGGCAATAGCTGCGGGGATATTGGTCAGCGTTGCGTCCGCCCTGACGCTGCCGACCGTCGTCCCGGTGATATCAACGTTGCCGTTTGCCTTGAGCGAGACCCCGCCGGCGCCTCTGGCCGCAGCGTCGAAGTCGAGCTTGTCGCCCGCGAATTTGCCGGACGCGGTCACATCAAGAGCCGCGAGGCCGGCCCGCTTTGTGTGGCTCGTGGCAGCGTTTTTCCAGGCGAGATCGAAATTGGCGGTCGGAGCCTTAAGCGGACCGGAGGCAGTCACCTTTCCCGTGATGGCGCCCTCGGCGGCGAGATCGGAAACGAAACCGTTGGCGACCTGCGCCGGCAGGTTGAGGATATCGGCATCGATATCGAACACCGGCGCCGTCGGATCACCGAGCCCGACGTCGCCGCTTGCCTTGAGCAACAGGCTGTCGGCACCGGCGATTGTCGTGTCGAAATCGAGCTTCTTGTCGATGAATTTACCGCTGGCGATGATGCCGAGCGGTGCCAGGCCCGCGCCCTTAAGTTGTCCTGTGGTCGCGTCCTTCCAGTCGAGTTTGAAATCGGCGATGGGTGCTGCCGGCGTTCCCGTCACGGCAATCGTTCCCGAGATCGTGCCGCCAGCCGAAAGATTCGGCACAAGACCGTCGACGAGTGATGCTGGCAGCTCTTTGATGACGGCATCGAGATTCAGCGTCTCGCCGGCCGAACCGGTAACCGATACCGAGCCGCTGCCGGTCTTCAACGTCAGTCCGTCCAGATTGGCGACGCCGCCGGTGACCGTGACCCGCGTCGGCGCAGCGAGTTCGATCGGAATGTTGCGGGGGCTTGCCGAGAGCCGATCGAGGTTGAGGCCGATATTGCCAGCGGCCATCTCGATGGTGCCGTCCGCCATCACGGGATTGCGGTCATAGGCAGCATCGAGGTCGAAGTTGGTGCGGTCTTGCTGCTTGGTAAAGCTGAGAGAAAGTCCGCCAAGTTTGTTCGCTCCGGCAGCTACCTCCTCGGCCCTGAGCGTGCCGTTTGCCGCGAGGGTACTGAGATCGCTGACCGTGAGGTCGATATCCGGCTTAGCGATCGCCAGCGTATCGCGGCGGATCGAGGCGCCTGACGCAACGAGCTTGAGCGCGATCTTGCCGTCATGGCTATCGATGCCGAGCGATCCCTTGAGGTCTCCTTCGGCTTTCTGTCCGCCGAGCGCGGCCAGCAAGCCGAGCTTGGGAAAATCGAAGGTCAACCCGCCCGAGGGTGTCAAGGAGGGCGAGAGCTCCAGATTGCCGGTCAGCCGGTTGCCGCCGACATCGGCGGTCAGTGCGGGAATGCTCGTCTTGCCGTTTTCAGAACGGATGTCGCCGTTGATGCCGAGCGGCTGTCCGTCGATCGTGCCGGTGGCCGCAAACTTCCCCTGCGGCGCCTTGGGATCGGCGACACCCGACAGATCGATATTGACGTCGGCGAGCGCGCGATCAGCTATCTCAAGGCTGGGAGCCTTGATATTGGCTGACACGGAGATCGTCGGCAGTTCGCCTCCGATCCTCAGCGCGTAACCTGCTCCGCCGCTCGCGCCTGTCATCAGCTTGCCGATATCGGGCAGCCGGCCTGAAAGATCGGCGTTCAACATCGAGCCGTCGAGCGCGACGTTGCCGGCAGCTTCAAGCGTGCCGGATTTCAGGACGAGGTTGGACAGCGCGAATTTCGACGGGATCGTGCCGGTCACCTGGCTTTCGACCAAGATCGGCTGATCGAACCTGCTCGTCGCCGCGGCCGGCAGGGCCGCCGGTTCGACGCTCAGCTTGACATTGCCGGTCAGCGCGCGGTCCGCCAGCCGATAGGAGCCGTTGAGGCTGCCGTTGATATTGGCGCTTTCGACGGTGGTGCCGTTGAAGCCGATGTCGCCCGGCGAAATCTGGAGCGGCGCGGCGATCGTGATAGGGCCTTGAACTGCGCGGTTGAGGTTCGGCTCGGCAAAGGTTGCGTCGCCGGCCACGAGGCGTAGCTGAACGCTGCCGGAACGGGCGGCAAGATTGAAGGCGTCGCTCTTTGCTGTCAGCTTGACGTTGCCGATATCGGCCTGCGGCAGGGTTGCGCTGTCGAGCGAGCCGCTGAGGCTCAGTCGGGCGGTCTGCGCGTCGCCTGTTAGAGCCAGGTTGAGGCCTGATATCAGAAAGCGCGCTTCGCCTTCGGCGAGCGGCCAGCGGAAATCGACGGGGCCGGATGTACCGAGCAGATTGGCGTTCAGGCTGTTGTTGCCGGCCGGATCAAGCGCGCCCGATGCGGCGATGACGACGCTGCCGGTGGCGATGTTGCCGGTCTGGATATCGATCTTGCCGTGATCGTCGAAGGTGGCGGCAAGGTCGATATTGGTCTGGCCGGCGAAAAGCGGCCGGAATGCCGCGGGAAGAAGCGAACTCAGGTCACCGCCACCCTTGAGATCGAGATGGTGCAGTCCGTCTGTGCCAATCGCATGCCGGCCCTCGATTGCAGCGCGCTGCTGTCCGTCGAGCGCAGCCTGCACTTTGCCCGTCCAGTCGGATATCGGTCCCTGACCGTCGAGGTCGATGTTGACGGCAGGATTGTCAGGCAGGCCGAGGAAGCCTGCCAACAGCCCACCCTTCGGCTCGGCAAGCTCAGCCTTCAGCCGCAGCCGGTTTTCGGCCGGCGCATAGGCGATATCGGCAGTAAGGCGCGCATCCGGAACCGCGTGGCGGCTGACATTGACCATCGCTTCGCCGCCGTCGCCATCGGCCGAAAGGCTGCCGTTGGCGGCGAGCGCGAAGGCGCGCCCGGCAAAAACTTCGGCCAGTTTGATATCGGGCAGGGCCACATGGTCGACATCGATCTTGACCGGAAGTGCGAAGCCGCCGGAATTTTCGGCGCCGGGCCGCGAGGGCAGGGTGCGCACCGGCTTGCGCAGCACGTTGATCGTGTCGATCTGGAAACGCTTGGCGTGGAATGTTCCCGTCAGCAGCGCCAGCGGGTTCCAATCGATTGCCACGCCGTGAATTTCCGCAAAAACGCCCCTGGTGTCGGATAGGGAGATTTCGGCGGCGCGAAGCCCGCCAGTCAAAAGCCCTTCCGGTTCGCGCACCTCGATCGTCATGTCGCGGTTGGAAAGAGTGGAGGCGATCCTTTCGGTGACGATGCGGGCTCCAAAGGAGGTGAAGCCGAAGATCGCAAGTGCCGCGACAGCGAGAATCAAAATGGCGCCTACGGCATAGCCGGTGACCCGCACGATCCAGTTGACTATTTTTGCCAGCGTTTGCATCGGCGCGAACTACCCCGTTTTCATGCGGCCCATCGATCGGAAGAAGCCGGAATCGCAACCCTAGAAGGATTGGCCGATGCCGGCATAAATTCCATAATCTGTGCCATCTTCGTACTTGTTCAGCGGCACGGCAAAATCAAGCCGCAACGGCCCGAAAGGTGTGGCATATCGTATTCCCGCGCCGGCGCCGGCGCGGATATCGGAAAAACCCGGGAAGGTGCTATCCGATACGGTGCCGACATCGATGAAGGGCACGAGGCCGATTGTATCGGTGATCTTGAAGCGGGCCTCCAACGACCCGGTCACATAGGAGCGGCCGCCGGTGGCATCGCCATTGTTATTGTAAGGCGAAATCTCCTGATAGCTATATCCGCGCACTGAACCGCCGCCGCCGGCGAAAAAACGCTGCGTGGCAGGAATGTCCTCGATCCCGCCGCCGCCGATCAGCACGCCGGCGGCGATCTTGCCGGCAAGCACGAGGCGGTCCTCGGCGCCGAAGGGCAGATAGCCGGAGATCGAGCCCTCGAATGCCGCGTAGGGTGTGGCGTTGAAGATCTCGTAGCCGGGCTTTGCCGATGCTGTCGCCCGATAGCCTTCGGTCGGATTGAACTTGTCGTCGCGTGCGTCACGATCATATTGAAGCGGCAGGGCGATGGTCAGATAGTCATTGGTGCCGAAGGCGTCGTCATCACGCTCCCAGCTGACTTCGCCGCTCGCCGACACCGTGTCCTTGTCGGTCAGTTCATAGGAAAGGCCAAGCGAGGCGGTGACGAGCGTCGCATTATAAGCGTCCGGGTTCTGGGTCTTGGCGACGATGCCGGCCTTCAGCGTGGCGGCCGGGAAGAAGGCGCCGGGCTTGGTGAAGAGGATGCCGGCGGAGTAGTCGAGGCTGCCGACATCGGTTGTTTCGCCGAGCCGCGAGACCGAACCTTCGATTCTCAGCGTCTCGGCCTCGCCGAACAGGTTGCGGTGGCCCCAATAACCCTGGATGCCGAGGCCGTCGGTGGTGGAATATTGCGCGCCGACGCCGAAATAACGCCTCTTGCCTTCGGACACCTCGATCGTCATCGGCAGCGTACCATCAGGCGCCAGCACATCGCCCTCATGAATGGTGACGCTCGAAAAGACGCCGAGGGCGCGAAGCCGCTCGCCGGCCTTCTTCAGCCTTTCCGGCGAATAGGCGTCCCCTTTGTTCAGCCGGGAATAACGCTGGATGAAACCGGGCCGCACGGTTTTTTCGCCGGTGACCCCGACGTCGCCGATCGGGGCGACAGCCCCACCTTCGGCAGCAAGCACGATGTCGACCGTATCGCTCCTGTGATCGGCGACGACCTTGCGTTCGGTCAATTTGGCGAAGGGCCGGCCTTCACTTTTCAACTGTTCGACAATCTTGTCGCCGGCCTTGATGATGGCGAGCGAGCCGGCCTCTGCGCCGGGGGCAAGGTCGTAATCGGCGGGATTGCGATCCGCGGCGTCGCCGCCGAACTGCACCTCTCTGACCCTGAAAACCGGGCCGGGGGTTATTTTGACGGCGACGGGAACCGGCCCGGAGCGGTCGAATGTCGGGTTGGGCGGCAGATCGTCGATATCCTTGCCATCGATGGTGATCGTCACCACGCCGCCGTAACGGGCCTTTTCATAGAGCGCGGCGATCAGGCGCTCGCGGTCGTCACGCGCCTTGACGACGATGCCGAGATCGCCGGAGACTGGCTGCTTCTGGTCGCTGACGAGGCGGGAGCTGTTTTCGAGCGCTTCCTTAAGATCGGGATCGGCGGTGTCGGCCTTCAGGTCGACTTGATAGCGCACCGGATCGGGCACCTGTTCGCTCTCGTCCTCCTCCTTGCCGAAGATGGTGATGCCGAAAAGCTTGAAGGCGTAAGCATCGCCGATCAGGACCGGTGAGAAAGCAGCTGCCGCTGCGACCACCATCATGGTGCCTGTTCGCCGATACGCAAAACCTATTTTCGGACTTGTCCCTCTAATCCGCATCCGCTGCTTTTGGTTACGCCTACATGAAGCTTCGTTGCCCAGCCGTGAACAGCTTAGCGGCAAAATCGCGCAGGGTGTACCATTTTAAATTGCCCACGCACTAATTCAGTACAAAAAATCCCGGATGTGTGTCCGGGATTTCCTGTTTTGCCGCTTTGTCAGCGCTCTCAGCGCGGGCAAGCGTCGATGTAGCGGCGGCCATAGCGGTCGCGATAGTAGCACTGGCCGGGCTGTTCCGCGACGCTGCCGATCAGGGCGCCCGACACGCCGCCGATGGCGGCGCCGACCGCCGCACCTCGGACATTGCCGGTGACTGCACCGCCAATGACTGCGCCGGATGCAGCACCGATGCCGGCGCCCTGCTGGGTCGGTGTGCAGCTTGCGACCGACAGGCCGATCAATGCGAGTATGACAGCTTTTTTCATCTCTTTTCTCCTGGGTTGTCGCCCAATGGGCATAGGCCGTCCCTATTGTTTTTTGGCACGCTAGCTCGAAAACTATGTCGGAAGAAAGGGTTGTCCACTCTTGTCCGGATTTTTTTGCGTTGAAGGGGTGTTGCGGGCCTTGCGGATTTTGCGCCTATGTCGGGCGCTTTTGCCGCATGGCCCCATTGATTGTGGCGCACGTATTTTTTTGTCTGGAATCATTCAAAAAACTGGGCCTTTTGCCGCAGTTGATGTTAAACCAAAGGGTAAGCATTGACGCGCGGACGTCCGATCGGCAAGAACGGCCGCGTGATTCTGGAGCATATGATGGATTTCGAAGCATTTTTCAAAAACGAGCTTGACGGGCTTCATGCCGAGGGCCGCTACCGCGTTTTTGCCGATCTCGAACGTCACCGCGGCAATTTTCCCCGTGCGACGCGCCATACGGCCGATGGCGAGAAGGAAGTCACGGTCTGGTGCTCCAACGACTATCTCGGTATGGGCCAGAACCCGAAGGTGATCGAGGCGATGAAGGCCGCCATCGACCACTGTGGCGCGGGTGCGGGAGGCACCCGGAATATTTCTGGCACCAACCACTATCACGTTCTGCTCGAGCGTGAGCTTGCCGATCTGCACGGCAAGGAAGCAGCACTGATCTTCACCTCGGGCTATGTCTCCAACTGGGCAGCCCTCGGCACGCTCGGCGCCAAGATCCCCGGCCTGATCATCTTCTCCGACGCGCTGAACCACGCCTCGATGATCGAGGGCATCCGTCATTCCAAATGCGACAAGGTGATCTGGAAACACAATGACGTCGCCGATCTCGAGGCCAAGCTCAAGGCCGTCGATCCGAGGGCGCCGAAGCTGATCGCCTTCGAGAGCGTCTATTCGATGGATGGCGATATCGCTCCGATCAAGGAGATCTGCGATCTGGCCGACAAATACGGCGCGATGACCTATCTCGACGAGGTGCATGCGGTCGGCATGTACGGCCCGCGCGGCGGCGGCATCGCCGAGCGCGAGGGGCTGATGGACCGGCTGACGGTGATCGAGGGCACGCTCGGCAAGGCCTTCGGGGTGATGGGCGGCTATATCGCCGCCTCCGCGGCGCTGTGCGATTTCATCCGCTCCTTCGCCTCCGGCTTCATCTTCACCACGGCGCTGCCGCCGGCGCTCGCCGCCGGTGCGGTGGCCTCGATCCAGCATCTGAAGGTCAGCCAATTCGAGCGCGCCCGCCATCAGGACCGGGTGCGCAAGTTGCGCTCGCTGCTCGACCAGCGCGGCATTCCGCATATGCACAATCCCAGCCATATCGTACCGGTGATGGTCGGCGATGCCGCCAAGTGCAAGTGGATCTCCGACCTGCTGCTCGACAATTGCCGCGTCTATGTCCAGCCGATCAACTATCCCACCGTGCCGAAGAAGACCGAGCGACTGCGCATCACCCCGACGCCGCTGCATTCCGACGCCGATATCGCCCATCTCGTCGACGCCCTGCATTCGCTCTGGTCGCGTTGCGCGCTGGCAAGGCACGTCGCCTGATCTAGCGATCGCTTGAGTTCTAGCTCCGCGAATCAGAACCTCCATCGGGTTCTGACGGCGGTTGTTCGTTCCACATTCATTAGCTGATTAACATTATCCAGCGCTGCCCCGTCGCTCTACGATGAGTGACGCATTGCAATCCGGTCCGATGGATTCGCATCGCCCGTTTCTAGGCCTTCCTTCCAGACAATCCATGCCTCGCCGCCCGCCTCCCGAATTGCATGAGAAAACCTTTTCTCACTTGACAGAAAGATTGGTAAAAGCTTTTCTCAAGCCACTTGAGAAGGAGGAAGGCCTGAACATATCGGGAGGAAAAAGAGGCAGGATCACCATCCATGAGGTCGCGTCGGCTGCCGGCGTGAGCATCTCGACGGCGTCGAAGGCGCTCAACGACACCGGCCGGATGGGGGCAGAAACCCGCGAGCGCGTTAAGCGGATTGCCGGCGAAATCGGATATCGGCCGAATGCGCTGGCAAGAGGTCTTCTCAGCAAGCGCAGCTTCACCATCGGGCTGCTGACGAACGACACCTACGGCCGTTTCACGCTGCCTGTGATGGCGGGTATTTCGGACGCTCTCGTCGATCATGGCGTCTCGGTTTTCCTGTGCGCCATCGAAGACGATCCGGCACTCGCCCAGATCCATGTCGATGCGATGCTGGACAAGCAGGTCGACGGTATCATCGCAACCGGCAAGCGGCTGGACAAGCGTCTGCCTGTCGACCTGTCGAATTTGCATGTGCCTGTCGTCTATGCCTTCACCGAGGGGACGCCAAACAGCGTTACTTTCCGTTCGGACGACGAGCAGGGTGCGAGATTGGCGGTGGAATGGCTCGTGACGATCGGGCGGCGGCGGATTGCGCATATCACCGGGCCGGAGGACTTCTTTTCGGTGCGGGAGCGGGCCGGGGCCTATCGTCAGGTAGCGGGCCACCGCGAGCCGGTGCTCTACGGCATCTGGTCGGAGAGCTGGGGCCATGAGGCGGTGGAGCAGCTTTGGAAGAGGCCGGGCGAAAAGCCCGATGCGCTCTTCTGCGGCAACGACCAGATCGCCCGTGGTGCGGTGGATGCGCTGCGCGAGCGCGGCGTCAAGGTGCCGCAGGACGTCTCGGTGATCGGCTTCGACAACTGGGAGATTGTCGCGGCCCAGACGCGGCCGCCGCTGACGACGGTGGATATGGAGCTGAAGGAGCTGGGGCGGCAGGCCGGATTGACCGTGCTGGCGCTTGCGGAAGGACGGCCCGTCGAGCCGGGAGTGAGAAAATTGCCCTGCCGGCTCGTTGTCCGGCGGTCATGCGGGGGTAGGCCTCCCGAGGAATGAGATCAGGGAAATGAGCAAAGGCGCGAGGAGATGCGCCATATTGGGAGGAGTGTCATGATCAAGCGTCTATTGGCTGCGACCGGCATCGCTACTTTGTGCATGGTGTCGGCTGCATCGGCGGCCGAAAACGTCGAAATGTGGGTCCGCTCGGGGATCGGCGACGCCTTCAAGAAGGTCGTCGAAGCCTATAATTCCAGCCACGAGAACAAGGTCGTAATGACCGAAGTGCCGTTCTCCGAGCTGGTGCAGAAATATGCGACGGCAATCGCCGGCGGACAGGCGCCCGACGCGCTGTCGATGGACCTCATCTACAATCCTGCCTTTGCCGCGGCCGGCCAGCTCGAAGACCTGACGGACTGGGCGAAGTCGCTGCCCTATTTCAACTCGCTTTCGCCGTCGCATGTCCGCCTCGGCACCTATCAGGACAAGATCTACGGCCTGCCGCTCTCCGTCGAGACATCGGTCTTCGCCTGGAACAAGGATCTCTACAAGAAGGCCGGTCTCGATCCGGAGAAGGCGCCGGCGAACTGGGATGAAATCACCGCCAATGCGGAGAAGATCCGGGCACTCGGTGACGACACCTACGGCTTCTATTTCTCCGGCGGCGGCTGCGGTGGCTGCATGATCTTCACCTTCACGCCGCTCGTCTGGGGTGCGGGCGCCGACATCCTGTCGGCCGACAGCAAGACGGCGACGCTCGATACGCCTCAGATGCGCAAGGCCGTCGACATCTACCGCAACATGGTCAAAAAGGACCTCGTGCCGGCGGGTGCGGCCAGCGACAACGGTACGAACTTCCTGACCTTCACCAACGGCAAGATCGGCCAGCAGAGCCTCGGCGCCTTTGCCATCGGCACGCTGGTGACCCAGCATCCCGAGATCAATTTCGGTGTGACCCTCATCCCCGGGGTCGACGGCAAGCCTTCCTCCTTTGCCGGCGGCGACAACTTCGTCATCACCAAGGGCACCAAGAAGATCGACGCCGTGAAGGAGTTCCTCGAATATATCTATTCCGAGGACGGCCAGAAGGTGATGGCGAAATATGGCAGCCTGCCGACCCGCGGCGACATCGCCGGTAAGGTGCTGGAAGGTCTCGATCCGCGCATGCAGGTCGGCCTCAAGGCGATCAGCGTTGCCAAGACGCCCTATACGCTGCAATTCAACGACCTGATCA
The DNA here is from genome assembly GCF_050587665.1 of Rhizobium sp. Nf11,1. NCBI lineage: Bacteria > Pseudomonadati > Pseudomonadota > Alphaproteobacteria > Hyphomicrobiales > Rhizobiaceae > Rhizobium > Rhizobium sp. Nf11,1. The sequence continues at coordinate 134,573 of NZ_JBOBHU010000014.1, forward strand.
ACAGCGCCAACGGCCCATGGGCAAGCTTCACCAACGCGGCGATCTTCGGCGACGATGTCGACGGCGCGTTCTCGAGCGCCCAGTCCGAAATGCAGTCGATCATCGATAGCGGCCAATAACTCTCCCAAGGCCGCGGCCGGGGAGCGGTGGCAGCTTCCCGGCCATTTTCAATTGACAGATGCGGAGCGTTTCGATGACCGGTTCCGGTTCGAATATCCTATTGCCCCGGCGAAAGCGGCGGCGCAGATCGAATTGGCGCGGCCCGCTCTACATCGCGCCGGCCATGGCGCTGGTCATCGTCTTCTTCGTCATGCCGGTTCTCTTCACGGGGTGGATGAGCCTTCACAACTGGCCGCTGATGGGAGCGTCGCGCTGGATCGGCTTCAACAATTATTTCCGTATGTTCAACGACACCCGTTTCATGGCGGCACTGAATTTCACCGCCTATTACACCGTGATCGTCACTGTCGCGATCTTCGCTGTCGCCTTTCCGCTGGCGATCTTCGTCGAAAAGGAACGGCAGTTCGTCAGCGCCTACCGCACGATCATCTTCCTGCCGGTCGTGGTCGGCCTTGCCACGGCCTCGCTGCTCTGGGTCTGGCTTGCCAATGTCGATAGCGGCTTCATCGGCCCAGCCTTGAAAGCACTCGGTCTTCTGGAAAAGAGCCCCAACCTGCTTGCGACCTTCGACACCGCCTTTCTGACGGTCGTGGTGATGGTCGTCTGGAAGATCGCCGGCTTCACCATGATCATTCTGCTGACCGGGCTGCAGGCCATTCCATCCGAGCTGACGGAGGCGGCCCGCATCGACGGCGCCGGCCGCTGGCAGCGCTTCCGGCACCTGACGCTGCCGCTGATGCGCAAGACGATCGCGCTAGCCCTGATCGTCTCGGTTACCGGCTCGATCCTCGCCTTCGACCAGTTCTATATCATGACGGCCGGTGGACCGCAGAACAAGATGATCTCGGTGGTCTATTACATCTTCAACCAGTCCTTCGTCTCCTTCAATCTCGGCTATGGCGCGGCCCTCTCGATTGCGCTCCTCGCAATTCTGGTCGCCATCAGCATCGTCCAGCTCTGGCTGCTGCGCGTCGGGGAGGAGCGTCCATGACAACCTCAAGGCAACGCCGCGCCCGCAAGGCCATCCGCACGAAGTCGGCCTATCATCTGACAGGCATCGCCATCTCCATCTTCTTCCTGGCGCCGTTCGCGGTCACGCTGCTCGCTTCCTTCCGGCAGGGTGCCGAAGCCAGCCTGCCGCCCTTGCTGCCGTGGCCGACATCCGGCATCAGCTTCGATGCCTATGCGCTGCTCGATACGTTCGGCGCCGGCATCTGGCGGCACATGATCAATTCGCTGTTCGTTTCGGTCGCCACTGTGGTGCTGACCGTCATCGTCAGCCTGCTCGCCGGCTATGGCTTCTCGCGTTATCGCTTCCCGATGAAGAATGCACTGTTCGTGCTGATCATTGCTACGCTGATGATCCCGTTCCAGTCGATCCTGACGCCGCTCTTCATCATCCTGGCAAAACTCGGCCTCAACAATTCGCTGCTCGGGCTGACGCTCGTCTATGTGACGCTGCAACTGCCCTTCTCCGTTTTCATGATGCGCAATGCCTTCGACGCCGTGCCCAAGGAGATCGAAGAGGCAGCGCGCATCGACGGTGCGCGCGATCTGAGGCTGCTGGCGCGCGTCCTGCTGCCGCTGGTGCTGCCCGGTGTCGCGACGGTGGCGATCTTCGCCTTCCTCAATGCCTGGAACGAGTTTCTCGCTGCGCTCGTGCTGCTTTCCAGCAATGAGAAATACACCCTGCCGGTACTGATGACGGCAGTTCGCGCCGGACGGCTCGGCGCCATCAACTGGGGAGCGGTGCAGGCTGGTGTCGTCGTCATGACGATCCCCTGCCTGATCGTCTTCCTGCTCCTGCAACGCTACTACATGCGCGGGCTGATGGCCGGCGCGGTGAAATGATCGCAAGAACAGGATGATTTTAGGCCGTCGGCCTAAAATCTGAATCCTGTTCTAAATTAAATAGTTAGAGCATGATGTCGTCCGAAAACCGCTCACACTTTTCGGCATCATGCTCAAGGTAGAGCCCATGACCAAGTCAAGCAATGACCGCCAGTTTCGTCCCGTCGCCGTTCCCGATGTCGAGCTCGGCGGCTTCTGGGGCAAGTGGCAGGACGCCGTCTGCAATTCCACCGCCGAGACCCTGCTCGACCGCTGCGTCGAGGCCGGGATGTTGAAAGCGATCGACGTCAACCAGCCGAGCCCGGGCGTTGTCATTCCCATTCAGCCCTGGGGCGGGACGACGCAGATGTTCTGGGATTCCGATCTCGGCAAGTCGATCGAGACGATCGCCTACTCGCTTTATCGCCGGCCGAACCCGAAGCTCGAGGCGCGCGCCGATGAGATCATCGACATGTATGAGCGGATGCAGGACAAGGACGGCTATCTGAACGCCTGGTTCCAGCGCGTCGAGCCATCCCGCCGCTGGACCAATCTGCGCGACCATCACGAGCTTTATTGCGCGGGCCATCTGATGGAAGCCGCGGTCGCCTATTATCAGGCGACCGGCAAGCGCAAGCTGCTCGACATCATGTGCCGCTACGCCGATTACATGATCAAGGTTTTCGGCCATGGCGAGGGGCAGATCCCAGGCTATTGCGGCCATGAGGAAATCGAGCTGGCATTGGTCAAGCTCGCCCGGGTGACCGGCGAGAAGAAATATCTCGACCTGTCGAAATACTTCATCGACGAGCGCGGCACCGAGCCGCACTTCTTCACGGCGGAAGCCGCTCGCGACGGCCGCAGCGCTGCCGACTTCCATCAGAAGACCTATGAATATGGCCAGGCGCACCTGCCGGTGCGCGAACAGACGAAGGTGGTCGGCCATGCCGTGCGCGCCATGTACCTCTATTCCGGCATGGCCGATATCGCCACCGAATACAAGGACGACAGCCTGACGGCGGCGCTGGAAACGCTCTGGGACGATCTGACGACCAAGCAGATGTACATCACCGGCGGCATCGGCCCGGCCGCCTCTAACGAAGGCTTCACCGATTATTACGATCTGCCCAACGACACGGCCTATGCGGAAACCTGCGCCTCCGTCGGCCTGGTCTTTTGGGCGAGCCGCATGCTCGGGCGCGGACCGAACCGGCGCTATGCCGATATCATGGAGCAGGCGCTTTATAACGGCGCGCTGCCGGGTCTTTCCACAGACGGCAAGACCTTCTTCTATGACAATCCGCTCGAAAGTGCGGGCAAGCACCACCGCTGGAAGTGGCACCATTGCCCCTGCTGCCCGCCGAACATCGCCCGTCTGGTGACGTCGATCGGCTCATACATGTATGCGGTTGCCGATGATGAGATCGCCGTCCATCTCTATGGCGAAAGCACCGCCCGGCTGAAGCTTGCCAATGGTGCCGAGTTGGCGCTGGAGCAGCGCACCAATTATCCGTGGGACGGCGCGGTCGCCTTCACTGTCAAGCTGGCAAAGCCGGCTCGGTTCGCGCTGTCGCTGCGCATCCCGGATTGGGCAGAGGGCGCAACCCTCAGCGTCAACGGGGCGATGCTCGACCTCGGTGCCCATGTCCGCGACGGATATGCGAGGATCGACCGCGAATGGGCGGACGGTGATGAGGTGGCCGTCTACCTGCCGCTGGCGCTTCGTCCGCAATATGCCAATCCGAAAGTGCGCCAGGATGCCGGCCGCGTCGCCTTGATGCGCGGTCCGCTCGTCTATTGCGTCGAGACAACGGACAATGGCGAGGACCTCAACACCATCGTTCTGCCCCGCGACCTGTCGGCCGCCGAAACCGTCGTGCTGAAGGACCTCAATGATGCCGTCGCTCTCGATCTCAAGGTCGAGCGTGAGGAAACATCGAATTGGGGCACATCGCTCTACCGCAAGGCGCCGGCCGAAAGGCGGGTCGCCACAGCACGCTTCGTGCCCTATCATCTCTGGGACAACCGCGCGCCCGGAGAGATGCTCGTCTGGGTCCAGGCGGACAAGTAGGTCGTTTGGGGATGACGAACGGTATGGGTAACAAGAGCGTCGTCCTTCAGGACGTGCGAAAAAGCTATGGCAATCTGCAGGTGGTCCATGGCATCGACCTGACGATCGAGGAGGGCGAATTCGTCGTCTTCGTCGGGCCGTCCGGCTGCGGAAAATCGACGTTGCTTCGCATGATCGCCGGCCTGGAGGACGTGACCGAGGGCGAGATCGAGATCAAGGGACGTGTTGTCACGGATCTCGATCCGTCCGAGCGCGGCATCGCCATGGTCTTCCAATCCTACGCGCTCTATCCGCATATGAGCGTGCGCGACAACCTGGCCTTCGGCCTGAAGATGGCGCGTACGAATGGTGCGGAGATCGAGGCGCGCGTCAAGGCAGCCTCGGCGATCCTGAAGATCGACCATCTGCTCGACCGGCGCCCCGGCCAGCTTTCCGGCGGCCAGCGCCAGCGCGTGGCGATCGGCCGGGCGATCGTGCGCGAGCCCGATGTTTTCCTGTTCGACGAACCGCTGTCCAATCTCGATGCGGAGCTGCGTGTGTCCATGCGCATCGAGATCGCCCGCCTTCATCGCGAACTCGGCAATACGATGATCTATGTCACGCATGATCAGACCGAGGCGATGACGCTCGCCGACAAGATCGTCGTGCTGCGCGACGGCCGCGTCGAGCAGGCCGGAACGCCGCGGGAAATCTACGAGAATCCGTCGAACACGTTCGTGGCGGGTTTCATCGGCTCGCCGAGGATGAATCTCCTGAACGCCCGATGGGGCGAAGGCGGCCTGGTCGATATCGCCGGCGGGCGCGTCGAAAGCGGCCTGCTGGCGAAAGACAGGCTGGCCGGTGCGGCCGTGACGCTCGGTCTGCGGCCGGAGCATCTGAAAGTGGCGCCCGAGCTCAATGGCAGCCTGAGGGCAAGAGTCGATTTTTCGGAGTATCTCGGCGGAACGCAGTATCTCTATTGCCAGCTCGGCGATGGTCAGTCGCTCACCGTCGAGCACCGGTCGCCGACCAGCATTGCGGCCGGCGAAGAGGTCAGCCTGCAGTTCGAGCCCTCGAATTGCCGATTGTTCGACGAGCACGGCAATCGGCTGCGCTAGCCGACCGAGCTCTCAACCGACGAGATCGAGTTTCAGCAGCGCCGCCGCGCGCTGCCGGGCTTGCCGGTCGGCGTTGAAGACATCGTCCATGCCGGCAGCCGGCGGCAGGTGGGCCAGGTCATCCATGACCCTCTCGGTGACCTCGGCCATGGCGAGGAAGGAGAGGCGCCCCTCGATGAAGGCCTCGAGCGCCACTTCCTTGGCGGCGTTCAGCACCGCGCCCTGAACGCCGCCGCGCGTCATCGCAAGGCGCGCCAGCCGCAAGGCGGGAAACCGCACCTCATCCGGCGCTTCGAAATCCAGCCTCGCGAGCTTGGCGAAATCGAGCCGCTCGACCGGCAGGTTCGGCCGGCGCGGAAAGGACAGCGCGTAACCGATGGCGGTGCGCATATCAGGCGCGCCGAGCTGCGCCAGCACCGAACCGTCGGTATAACCCACCATGGAATGGATGATCGACTGCGGATGGAAGATCACCTCGATCTGCTCGGGCCTCAGTCCGAAAAGATGGCGGGCTTCGATCATTTCCAGCGCCTTGTTGAACATCGAGGCGCTGTCGATCGAGATCTTCAAGCCCATCGACCAGTTCGGATGGGCGCGTGCGGTTTCCACCGTCACATCGGCCATCTCCTTCAACGAGGCGGTACGGAAGGGACCGCCCGAGGCGGTCAGGATGACGCGCTCGACGGCATGGCGCTGGTTTTCTTCCAGCACCTGGAAAATCGCATTGTGCTCGCTGTCGACGGGAAGCAGCTTGCCGCCGCCGGCGCGGATCGCCCCGATGAAGAGATCGCCGGCCGAGACCAGACATTCCTTGTTGGCAAGGGCGATATCAGCGCCACGGCGCGCAGCGGCAAGCGTCGGCGCCAGACCCGCCGTGCCAACGATTGCCGCCATCACCCAGTCGGCTTCGCGGTCGGCCGCTTCCATCAGGCCGGATTTCCCCGACGCGACCGCGATGCCGCTGCCGAAAAGTTCGCCCTTCAGCGCTTCATAATGCCGGTCGTTTGCCGTCACCGCCAGCCGCGCGCCGAAGGATCTGGCCTGCCGGGCGAGCAGCTGGACATTGCCGTTGCCTGTCAGAACGGAAATTTCGAAGTTCTCCCGCCCGCCCAGATGTTCGACGACATTGAGGGTATTGCGGCCGATCGACCCGGTCGAGCCGAAGATGCTGATGCGCCGCGGCGCGGTTTTGCCGGTCATCATTTGGAATTTCGCGAAAAATGTCTCTCGTAGGCTCAGGCTCTACTAGGGTTTGGAGGGTGCGGCAAGTGTGCGGTGCAGCAGATTTCAGCTCCTCGGGGGTTTACAGAGCGGCGGCGGGGTGTGATCCTCATGACATTCCTGAAAGGATGTGATTCCCCTGCCGCCGCTCGTCGGCGCATGGGCGGGGCGCTGCGGCGGCCATTGAAAAACGGGCACCTGGCTGCCCTCGGCTTTTTCGGCCAAACACTAAATCGAGGATGACATCGGGATGAACGGCTTGGCCGTGCTGCCTGTCCGTGTTCGCTGCGGCACTTTGGTGCGGTATCGTGCCATTCGATGAGGCAGCACGTGTCAGGTCAAAACGATCGTAACACATGACGATATTCAGAATAGCCATCATTCTTTTCGCCATCGTGCTTTCGCTGACCGCGACCGCGAAGGCGGACGACCTGTTGATCTGGTCGCCTGCCAAAGTCTCCGATCGATCATACAAGGCAACGATGGGTTTTCGTCTGCCGGCGGAATGGGAGGCGAGCGCCGGCGCCGATCTCGCATTGGCAGCGACAAAAGGCGGCGCGCCGCTACCCGATTCCGAACAGGCCATGCTCTGGGGCAGGATCAGCAAGACGAGCGTTACGCCGGCAGGCCAATCGCAGCAGGGCGCCAGGGTCAGCGTCGATACGCTGCGCGGCAGCGGGGCTCTGACGCTCAGCCGCTCGCGCAGCTGGATCCTGTCGGATTCGCTCGACATGCAATCGAGCCGCTCCCTGAGCGTCCGTTACGACCCGGTCGATGCCAGGGAGACTTCGGTGACGGCGTCACAGGCGCTGAAGTTGATCCATCCCTGGACGGGAACCTCGCTTTCGGCAGGCGCCGGGGTCAGCAATGCCAGCGGCGACTTCTCGAGCACGGTGGCGGTCGACCAGGCGATCCTGCCGAACCTCAACCTCGATGCCTCGGTCAGCAATCCGTTCTCGCCTGATGAGGCGAGCAGCGTCAATCTCCGCTATCGCGTCAGCTGGTAACGCAGGAAACCAAACCAGGCCGATGGCGTTTCTTCTTGAGATTTTTCGGAGGGACGGAATATGGTTTTCAAAGAGCCGACATTTCACGGGCTTGCGCCCGAAGTGGAAGCGGAGATCGCCAATCGCGCATCTCTCGAGGCCGCCGTCGCCAATGCATTGGCAATTGCCGGCGGCATCGATGCGTCGGATGTGGAAGTGACGATGGAGGAAGATCAGGTCGTGTTGACAGGCACCGTCGGTACGGTCGGGGAAATCGAACGGGCAACCGCCGTCGCCCGGGCGGTCGAGGGCGTGACCGCGGTGCAGAACCGAATCCTGCTCAGCGGGTCTGCCGTCGGCAACCCGCATTGATATTAGCGAAACGCGTCCCGCTTGCGAGCGCCGGCCTCTACGCCGGCGCTCGGCTGATCAACCGGCGAAGCGCTCGACGAGGAAGGACGCGCCTTCCAGGCGATCGGTCTTCGCTGTGGCCACCGACCCCTGCGGCTGATACGCGATGGCGAGCAGCAGAGCGCTGACGGCGACATAGGCGATTGCCAAAAGAGTCATCTTGATACGCATGATGAGTTCTCCCGTTTTCGCGATAAACGCAGCCGATGTTGCGAAGTTCCTGATCAGCGGAAAGGTGAAGAGCCCGGCTGGGGAGGAGCGGCCGGGCTTTTCGTGCATGGACCGCCTTATCGGCAGATCCGGGTCTCCTTGATGATCGTATGGCCGTGACGGCGGATTCTTTCCGTCTTGGTGAAGCAATCATCGGAGACGCGGCGCATCATGTGATGGCGGTAGTAGGGCCGGTGGCGATAATAAGGGCGCTCCGAATCGCGATAATAAGGACGCTCCAAATCGCCGTAATAAGGACGCGGGTTATCGGTGGTGATAGTCACGCTTGCCGCCTGGGACGGCATGGCGGAAAGGACGGACGCTGCAGCGAGCGTGCAAGCAAGAATGAACTGTTTCATGACGAGCCTCTCTTTCTGAGTTGGTCATAGTCTCAACTCGCCGGAAGCGCCGCCGGTTCAATCACATAGCGTTACCGATTGTGTCGAAGGCAGAAACCTTTGCGGCCGCGGATCGTTAGCGCAGGAAACAGCCGGAGACCACGGACGTGGGACAGATTGCAAGGATCATCGCCCTTGTCGCCGGACTTGCCGGCGGCACGGTCTTTTCGCAAGCGCCTGAATTTGCGCAGCAATATCGCCAGCGGATCGGCGGCGCGATCGATGAGCTGCGTGTCATCGTCGAGGACTTCAACCGCCAAGCCGCCCAGCATCAGCTCGACCGCGAGCAGGCGCTGAACGCCTATGCCCAATCTTCCGACGATTTCCTGCGCGACCGCGGCGTCTCGATGCAGAGCACGATCGCGCGTTACGAAACGCTGCAGTCGCAGCAACTGAAACTCGGCGCCGCCGCCCCCGTCGCCAAGCCCTTCGTGCTGCTAGGGAATGCGGATGATGTGGTTTTCGCCAATACCTGGCGCGACTTCGTGCCTGGGGTGCCGATGAGCTTTGCCGGCCTCGTCTGGGGCGCAATCGGTTTTGTCGGCGGATCGGTTGTGGCGGCGTTGCTGGGATTAGGGGCACGGCGGATCATAAGAAGACGAGGAGCCTATCGTCAGGTACCGCGAGCTTGAAACGAGGCAAAGCCTTCAGCGGCGATCTACAAGACGAGATCAGTCATTCCACCCATTCCCGCAGTGGCCATATGGCTCAGCGTTTGAGAATGGTGATCCCGGCGCGATTCGAACGCGCGACCCCCAGATTAGGAATCTGATGCTCTATCCTGCTGAGCTACGGGACCACTTGGATGCCATGCATACAAAAGGCTTGGCGCGAAGCCAAGCCTTAATTCTTGTCAAAGCCCGAGGCGTTGTTCGGCAAGGCGCACCCAGTAGGAGATGCCGTGGGCGATGGCTTCGTCGTTGAAGTCGTAGGCCGGGTTGTGGAGGCCAGCGCTGTCGCCGTTGCCGATGAAGATGAAGGCGCCGGGACGGGCGTTCAGCATATAGGAGAAGTCCTCGCCGCCCATCATCGGATCGATTTCGGCATTGACGTTTGCTTCGCCGGCAATGGCGCTCGCAGTGGCGACCGCGTGCTCGGTTTCATCGGGATGGTTGACGGTGACGGGATAGTTGCGGTTGAAGCTGACTTCGGCCTCGGCCCCATGAGCCGCGACCAGGCCCTCGATGATCTGCCGAAAGCGCGTCTCGGCAAGTGTGCGCATCTCAGGGTCGAGGGTGCGAACGGTGCCGGCGAAGGTCGCATCGTTCGGGATGACGTTATGGGCGAAACCGGCATTGAACTTGGTCACCGAAACGACGACCGAGCGGATCGGGTCGGCGGTGCGCGAGGCGATCATCTGCAGATTGCCGACGATCTGGGCGGCGATGGCGATCGGGTCGATCGTCCGGTGCGGCTGGGCGGCGTGGCCGCCGCGGCCCTTGATGGTGACGGTGAATTCGTCGGTTGCCGCCATGATGGCGCCCTTGCGGATCGCAAACTGTCCCACAGGCAGGCCCGGCAGGTTGTGCATGCCGTAGACTTCTTCGATCCCGAAGCGCTCCATCATGCCATCCTTGACCATCAGATTGCCGCCGCCGCCGCCTTCTTCGGCGGGCTGGAAGATGACGGCGACATTACCATTGAAATTGCGGGTTTCGGCGAGATATTTCGCGGCGCCGAGCAGCATGGCGGTGTGGCCGTCATGTCCGCAGGCATGCATCTTGCCCGGCGTCTTCGAAGCCCAGGGCTTACCGGTGATCTCAGTCAGCGGCAGGGCATCCATGTCGGCGCGCAGGCCGATCGTGCGGCGACCTTCGCCCTTGCCCTTGATCAGGCCGACGACGCCGGTGCGGCCGATGCCGGTGACGATCTCGTCAACCCCGAATTGCTTGAGTTTCTCAGCGACGAAAGCGGCCGTGTTTTCCACCGCGAAAAGAAGCTCGGGCCGGGCATGGATATGGTGGCGCCATTCGGCGACTTCGTCCTGCAATTCGGCGGCTCTGTTCAAAATCGGCATATTGGCGTTCCTGTTATCAAATCCCGACAATCGTTCGTCGCTTCAAATGGGCGTGAGGCCCGTGCAATTACTTCGTCAATGACCTTTGCCATGTCATAGCCATATAGGCTAGATAGATGAAGGTTGCGAGATTTTCCGGACATCTGAAGGACGAACCGTGTCGACGAGCCACTTCCGTTTGTTTGCCGCCATGCGGCCGTTTCGTTTCATGGTTGCGGCGACTGCCGCTTTTGTCGCTTCCGTTTCGCTCGTCCAGGCCAATCCGCATATTCTCGTCGACGTGCAGACAGGCCGCGTTCTCGAACACGAAGAAGCCTTCCGAAAGTGGTATCCGGCCTCACTCACCAAGCTGATGACCGTCTATACCGTCTTCGATGCGATCCGCGCCGGCCAGATCAGCCTCGATACGCCCATCGTCATGAGCAAGCGCGCCGCCGCGCAGCCGGCCGCCAAGATGTATTTCAAGCCGGGCCAGAAGCTGACGCTCGACAGTGCCTTGAAGATCCTGATGGTGAAATCGGCCAACGATATTGCGGTCGCGGTCGCAGAAGCCGTCGGCGGTACGCAGGAAGGTTTCGTGACCCGGATGAACGGCGAGGCGCTGAAGCTCGGCATGACGGATTCGCATTTCGTCAATCCGAACGGCCTGCCGGGCAAGGGGCAATATACGACGGCGCGCGACCTAGCGGTGCTAACGGTGGCGCTGCGTCGCGAGTTTCCGCAATATGCCAGCTATTTCGCGCTCGAGGGCTTCACCACCGGCCAGCAGAACGTGCCGAACCTCAATATGCTGATCGGCCGCTTCGCCGGTGCCGACGGCATGAAGACCGGCTTCATCTGCGCCTCGGGCTTCAACCAGATCGGTTCGGCGACGCGCAACGGCCGTACGCTTGTTTCCGTCGTGCTCGGCACGGACAGTCTCGCGGCGCGTGCCGATGCGACGGCGAATCTGTTGCAGAAGGGCTTTACCACCCAGTTCCCCGGCAATGAGACGCTGGGTTCGCTAAAGCCCTACGGGCCGGGACAAGACCAGGTGACCGATATTACAGCCGATATATGCAGCGCCAAGGGCGCCAAGATACGCAGCGAAACGCGAGACGAGGTCGGCCGCATGAAGGTGCACTCGCCCTACATTCTGGAAATGGACCACGACCCGCAATTCGTCTTCGCCGGCCTCATTCCGGGGCAGGACCCGCAGCCGTCTCAGCAGCCGGAAAAGGTGGCGACCGGCGATACGGCTGGCGGCATCGCCAACGTGCCGGTGCCGCTGCCGCGCCCGACCGCGTTTTGAGACAAGATGGGCTTCTAAGGTAAGGCAGATATGAGCGCGTTTAACGACAGGATTCCGGTCACCATCCTGACCGGCTTTCTCGGCGCCGGCAAATCGACGCTGCTGAACCGCATCCTCAAAGATCCTGACATGAAGGATGCGGCTGTCATCATCAATGAATTCGGCGATGTCGGCATCGACCATCTGCTGGTCGAAAGTTCCGGCGATTCGATCATCGAATTGTCCGACGGCTGCCTCTGCTGCACGGTGCGCGGCGAGCTTGTGGATACGCTGGCGAACCTGATGGACGCCGTCCAGACGGGCCGCGTCAAGCCGGTGAAGCGCGTCGTCATCGAAACGACCGGTCTTGCCGATCCCGCGCCCGTCATGCAGGCAATCATGGGCAATCCGGTCATCGCCACAAATTTCGAACTCGACGGCGTCGTGACGGTCGTCGATGCGGTCAATGGGCTGCAGACGCTCGACAATCACGAAGAAGCGCGCAGGCAGGCTGCGGTTGCAGACCGGCTGATCGTCTCGAAGAGGTCGATGGCCGGCGCAACGGCGGAGCTGGAACAGCGCCTGCGGACGCTCAATCCGCGCGCGGCGATGATGGATGCCGACGGCGCCGAGGCCGGCGGCGCCGCGCTCCTGGTGAACGGTCTCTACGACCCGGCAACGAAGATCGCCGATGTCGGGCGCTGGCTGCAGGACGAGGATGCGCATGAGGCGCATCATCATGATCATGACCACGATCACGATGGCCATCACCATCATCGTGATGACCACGGCCACCACCATCATGATCATGCGCAGCAGGATCCGCACGACGTCAATCGTCACGATGCCTCGATCCGGTCTTTCTCCATCGTCGAAGAAAAGCCGATTGATCCGATGGCGCTCGAAATGTTCGTCGATCTCCTGCGCTCGGCCCATGCCGAAAAGCTGTTGCGGATGAAGGCGATCGTATCCGTCTCCGACCGACCGGAACGGCCGCTGGTGCTGCAGGGCGTCCAGAGCATCTTTCACCCGCCGGTGCGGCTGCCGGCGTGGCCGAATCCGCAAGACCGGCGCACGCGCATGGTGCTGATCACCAAGGATCTGCCCGAAGCTTTCGTGAAGGATCTTTTCGACGCCTTCCTCGGCAAGCCGCGGATCGACACACCGGATCGTCAGGCGCTGTCCGACAATCCACTCGCCATTCCGGGTTTGCGCATCTAAAGGCGCGCCGCGTCGTTCTTATCGAGTCCGATTTTTCAGGCTGCTACGTCAAGTGAGATGTTTTACCGCTTGCGGATCAGGAAGCGGTGGCCGTCTTCGGTCTTTTCCGTCGCGACCAGTTCGTGACCGTCCTCATTGCAGAAATGCGGCATATCGATCACTGCCATCGGATCGCTGGTATCGACGAGGACGAGCGTGCCGCTTGTCATGGCGGCAAGCTTCCGGCGCGTCTTCATCACGGGGAGTGGGCATTTCAGGCCGCGAAGATCGTAGCGAACGGGGTTCAAGCCGTTCAGTTCCGCGCCCAGAATTTCCAGAACGGCTTCTTTGCCGCGGCTTCTGCCGTCTCCTGCGGTTCGGGCGCTGGCGCGGCATAAGCGAGCGGATTCTGCATCGGCACCGGCACGAACGCAGGCGTTGCGGCGGCGACGGGCGTTGCCTGCGGCTGGGCCGGCGTTGCGGGTGTGGCGCCGGCCGCGGAGTTGGCGGTGAGGCTCTGCGTCGTGCGCTTGGCCATCAGGTCCTCGAGTTCGGCGACCTTGACCATGCGGCCGGCTTCCAGCGAGGTGCCTGTCGGCGCGAAAGCGAGTTCGCGGCCCTTGCGCAGCTTGGCGACCACGGCCTTGCGCTCGGCTTCGGACGGGTCGTACCAGGCCATGCCGTCATATTTGCTCATCGCCTTGGCATAGTCGGCGTCATAGGTCTTGCCGTAGGAGGCAAGGGCTGCCGTCAGCGCCGGCGGCGTCGACATGGCAGGGCATTTGCCGGCGGCGTTGAAGGCGCCGCCATCGGTTGCCTGCTGGTTGAAGACATATTTCTTCTCGCAGACGTTCACCTCCGGCGGGCGCTTCGTCACTTCGAAATTGTCGTAGCCGACCTTCAGCATCTTCCAGAAGTCATAGTTCGGGTCGAGGCGATGCTTGACCATGTTTTCCGCCGTCATGCGGAACGGGAAGGCCTGCAGTTGCACGGTCGACTGGCCGCCCTTGAAGGCGTCACGGGCAAAGGCATAGATCTCCAGCACCTGCTGGTCGGTCATCGAATAGCAGCCGGATGACGAGCAGGCGCCGTGGATCATCAGATCGGAACCGGTGCGGCCGTTCACTGCGTCGTAGCGGTTCGGGAAGCCGGTGTTGATCGCCAGATAATATTTGGAATTCGGGTTCAGGTTGGCGCGGGTCAGCTCGTAGAAGCCTTCCGGCGCCTGCCGGTCGCCGGTCTTGACCTTCGGACCGAGGCGGCCGGACCAGGCGCAGATCTTGTAATCGGCGATCTTGTCAAAACGGTTGTCGGTCTTCGCTTTCCAGATCTCCATTGCACCTTCTTCCTTGAAGATGCGGATCATGATGGGCGAATTGCGGTCCATGCCCTTAGCGGCCATGGCGTTGAGGATATGGGGCGGGAGCGGCTGTTCGACCTTGTTCTTGACCTTGGAAAGATCGACCTGCGCCACTTCTAGCGTATCGTTGCAGCCGGCGAGAGCCAGCGCCATGACGGAAACATAGGCAAAATGACGTATGCGCATCCAAACTAGCCCATAAAGATAGTGCGACCCGGTCCGCCTATGGAGTTCGGGCATTGGAAGGAATCATAGGCGGCTTATACTTTATAAAACCTTACCAGCCTATGACGTGCCTCGAACATCCCCGCAAGCGCGAATGTTACAGATAATATCAATGTGGCCAAGATTTGGCCCCAATCGCTGAAAAGCGCAACTTATCTTAGAGGTTGCGGCCCATATTGAGGAATTTCTGACGCCGCTCATTGCGCAGCTGTTCGCCGGAACGCGATGCCATTTCGCCGAGCGCATTGGCGATCACGTCGCCGGTTGCGGCGATCACGCTATCGGGATCGCGATGGGCGCCGCCGAGCGGCTCGGAAATGATGCCGTCGATGACGCCGAGCGATTTCAGGTCTTCGGCGGTGATCTTCATGTTGGTCGCCGCTTCCCGGGCGCGGGTCGAATCGCGCCAGAGGATGGAGGCTGCCCCTTCCGGGGAAATGACGCTGTAGATCGAATGCTCGAGCATGTAGACCCTGTTGCCGGTGGCAATCGCGATCGCGCCGCCCGAGCCGCCCTCGCCGATGACGACGGAAACGAGGGGAACCTTGACGCCGAGACACATTTCCGTCGAGCGGGCAATCGCCTCGGCCTGGCCGCGCTCCTCGGCGCCGACGCCGGGATAGGCGCCGGCCGTATCCACCAGCGAAATGACGGGCAGGCCGAAACGGTCAGCCATTTCAAGGATGCGGATTGCCTTCCGGTAGCCTTCCGGCCGGGGGCTGCCGAAATTGTGCTTCAGGCGAGTCTTGGTGTCGTTGCCCTTTTCCTGGCCGATGACGGCGACGGGCTGGCCGCGGAAGCGGGCAAGGCCCGCCTGGATCGCGGCATCCTCGGAAAACTTGCGGTCGCCGGCAAGCGGGGTGAATTCCTGAAACAGCGTCTTGGCGTAATCGACGAAATGCGGGCGCTGCGGGTGGCGGGCGACCTGCGTCTTCTGCCAGGCATTGAGCTTGGAATAGATTTCGACGATCGCTTCGCGGACGCGAACCTCCAGCCTGCCGATCTCATCGGTGGTGTCGATGCTCTCGTCTTCCATTGCGAGCTTCTTCAGCTCGATGATCTTGCCTTCGAGGTCGGAGATCGGCTTTTCGAAGTCGAGATAATTGTGCATGAGGTGCGTTTCCGTTCCTTGTGCCCGGGGCGTTTTCCTGGCTCCGCCCCTTGTCGCCGGTCCTATTCGTGCTTTTTCGCCTGTTTGGCAAGGGGGTGATGCATCTGGACGAGCTGCTGCAGCCGCTCTTCGAGGACATGCGTATAGATCTGTGTGGTCGAAATGTCCGAATGGCCGAGGAGTTCCTGCACGACGCGCAGATCGGCGCCGTTGGCAAGCAGGTGGCTGGCAAAGGCGTGGCGCATGACGTGCGGCGAGATCAGCGACGGCGTCAGGCCGGCGCGGATCGCCAGGTTCTTGAGGTCGCGCGCGAAAACCTGGCGCGGCAGGTATCCCTCCTTGGAGGCGGCAGGAAAGAGCCAAGGGCTTTCCTGCGGCTCCTTCGCCGCGGCGGTCTCGGTCGCCAGTAGGCGCCCATACGATTTCAGGGCCGCGATCGCGGAGTGCGACAGCGGCACCAGCCGCTCCTTGTTGCCCTTGCCGCGGATCATCAGGAAACGGCCCTCCTGGTCAAGTACGCGGGCCGGTAGCGAGACGAGTTCGCTGACGCGCATGCCGGTGGCATAGAGCAGTTCCAACAGCGCCAGCATGCGCAGGCGCTGCAACTGGCCCGGAGCCGGATCGTCGGCCTCGGCCTGCGCTTGCGACAGCAGCCTGCCGACCTCCTCGACCCCCATCGTCTTCGGCAGCGGACGCCCCTTCTTCGGCGCATCGAGAACGCCTGTGGGGTCGTCGGTCCGCAGGCCCTCGGCATAGAGGAACTTGTAGAATTGCCGCATCGCGGCGAGCCGGCGTGCTTGCGAGGAGGGCTTGAAGCCCTGGCGGGCGAGCGAGGCGAGATAGGCGGCCAGGTCGGCGGAACCTGCTTCGGTCAACCTTATGCTGCGGCCGTTCAGGAAAGCGCTGACATCGTCGAGGTCGCGCTGGTAGGATTGCAGGGTGTTGGCGGCAGCGCCACGTTCGGCGCTCATCATTTCCAGGAAGGACTCCACGTGGACGCGGCTTAGATCCATCATCTCACTCACTTCCCGGTCGTGCCGATTGTGCCCGTCGCCGGCGGGTTGACCCGCTCGGAGGGAAGACGAATCGTCACGTCGCGCGGCTCGGGCTCGACGAAGGTCACGAGCGCCCACATCGCTCCGTAAACCGTCCCGGCGAGGATCGCGCAGAAGAACAGGAAACGGAACAGGGTCGGCATCCGGCAACTCCTTCATGCTGTGCTTCTGTTATAAGAAGCGTATTCGCAAGTGCAAGAAGCGCCATTCGAGCCATGATTCCCTTGTCCGCGACTTGACGCTCCACCTGCATTTGTCGATACGGTTTGCAAACAAAGTGTGAATGGACCGATGAGTGAACCACTGCTGACCGTTGCTGACAGCCTGAAAGACAGAGCTCGCGCTGCGCTCGGTTCACGCAATCTGATCCTCGTCGGCCTGATGGGCGCCGGGAAATCCTCCGTCGGGCGCATCGTCGCCAGCCAACTCGGCATTCCCTTCATCGACAGCGATCATGAGATCGAGCGGGTGTCGCGCATGACCATTGCCGAACTTTTCGCAGCCTATGGCGAGGAAGAGTTCCGGGCGCTGGAAACGCGAGTGATGAAGCGGCTCCTGAAGAGCGGACCGCGCGTCGTCTCCACCGGCGGCGGCGCCTTCATCAATGACCGCACCCGCAGGCATATAAAAAAGGGCGGGCTGTCGATCTGGCTGAAGGCTGATCTCGACGTGCTTTGGGAGCGGGTCAACAAGCGTGACACGCGGCCGCTGCTCAAGACCGAAAATCCCAAGCAGACCCTCGAAAATCTGATGAAGGCGCGTTACCCGATCTATGCGCAGGCAGACCTCACCATACTCTCGCGTGATGTGCGCAAGGAAATCATGGCGGACGAGGTGCTGAAGGCCGTGGTCGAACAGAAAGAAAGTGCAGCGTCATGAATGCGATAAGCTCCACCTCATCAGTCCAGACGGTGCATGTGCCGCTCGGCGAGCGCGCCTATGACATCCTGATCGGGCCAGGGCTGATTGCGCGGGCCGGCGCCGAGATCGCCTCGCGTCTCAAAGGCCGCAAGGCGGCCATCATCACCGACGAAAACGTCGCTCCGCTCTATCTCGAGGCCGTCGTCGCGAGCCTCAATGCGGCAGGTATCGTCTCGGCCGAGGTCGTGCTGCCGCCCGGCGAAAAGACGAAGAGCTTCGAACATCTCATTGATGTCTGCGACAAGGTGCTCGAAGCCAGGGTCGAGCGCAACGACTGCGTGATCGCGCTCGGCGGCGGCGTCATCGGTGACCTCTCGGGTTTTGCCGCCGGCATCGTCCGCCGCGGCGTGCGCTTCGTGCAAGTGCCGACTTCGCTGCTGGCGCAGGTCGATTCCTCCGTCGGCGGCAAGACCGGCATCAATTCTCGCCACGGCAAGAACCTGATCGGCGTCTTCCATCAGCCGGACCTGGTCCTGGCCGATACGGATGTGCTGAATACGCTGAGCGGGCGGGAATTCCGCGCAGGCTACGCCGAGGTCGCAAAGTATGGGCTGATCGACAAGCCGGATTTCTTTGCCTGGCTGGAAGCGAACTGGAAGTCGGTGTTTACGGGCGGCTCGGCCCGCATCGAGGCCATCGCTGCCAGCTGCCAGGCGAAAGCCGATGTCGTCGTTGCCGACGAGCGGGAAACCGGCCAGCGGGCGCTGCTCAATCTCGGCCATACGTTCGGGCATGCGCTGGAAGCGGCGACCGCTTATGACAGCCGCCGCCTGGTGCACGGTGAGGGCGTATCGATCGGCATGGTGCTGGCGCATGAATTTTCCGCACGAATGAACTTTGCGAGCCCGGACGATGCGCAGCGCGTCGAGCGGCATCTGAAGGAAGTCGGCCTGCCGACCCGCATGGCGGATATCATGGGCGAGCTGCCGCCGGCTGAATCGCTGATGGATGCGATCGCGCAGGACAAAAAGGTCAAGAGCGGCAAGCTCACCTTCATCCTGACGCGCGGCATCGGTCAGTCCTTCGTCGCCGACGATGTTCCGGCATCCGAAGTGCTCAGTTTTCTCCGGGAAAAACATCCTTGACGACGATCGAAGGCGCTTTGGCGTTTCTTGCGACCTACTGGCCGGAGATCCTTTCGATCACGGCGCTCGTGCTGACGTCCGCCTTTTTCTCCGGCACGGAGACGGCGCTCACCGCCGTTTCGCGCAGCCGCATTCATACGCTTGAGGTCAACGGCGATGAACGCGCCGGCCTCGTCAGGCAGTTGATCGAACGGCGCGACCGGCTGATCGGTACGCTGCTGATCGGCAACAATCTTGCCAACATCCTCTCTTCCTCGATCGCCACCAGCCTTTTTCTCGGGCTGTTCGGCAGTTCGGGTGTGGCGCTGGCGACGCTCGCCATGACCATCATCCTCGTCATCTTCGCGGAGGTGCTGCCGAAGAGCTGGGCGATCTCGGCGCCGGAACGCTTCGCGCTCGCCGTCGCATTTCCCACCAGATTGTTCGTCGCCATCGTCGGCCCGGTGTCCTCCTTCGTCAATGCGGTTGTGCGACAGATCCTGGCGCTGTTCGGCATCAATCTTTCGCGGGAAGTTTCGATGCTGACGGCGCATGAGGAGCTGCGCGGCGCCGTCGATCTGCTGCACCGCGAGGGATCGGTGGTGAAGGCCGACCGCGATCGCCTCGGCGGCGTGCTCGACCTCAGCCAGCTGGAGCTATCAGACATCATGGTCCACCGCACCAAGATGCGGGCGATCAATGCCGACGATCCGCCGGAATCGGTGGTGCGCGCCATTCTTGAAAGTCCCTATACGCGCATGCCGTTGTGGCGCGGCACGATCGACAACATCATCGGCGTCGTCCACGCCAAGGATCTTCTGCGGGCACTGGCCGAGCCGAACATGGAGCCGCAGAATCTCGATATCGTGAAGATCGCGCAGAAGCCGTGGTTCGTGCCCGACAGCACCAATCTTGAGGACCAGCTCAACGCTTTTCTGCGCCGCAAGCAGCATTTCGCCGTCGTCGTCGACGAATATGGCGAGGTGCAGGGCATCGTCACGCTGGAGGATATTCTCGAGGAAATCGTCGGCGACATTTCCGACGAGCACGATATCGAGATGCAGGGCGTGCGTCAGGAAGCGGACGGCTCTGTCGTCGTCGATGGCAGCGTGCCGATCCGCGATCTCAACCGCGCGCTCGACTGGAACCTGCCCGACGAGGAGGCGACGACCATCGCCGGCCTCGTCATCCATGAATCGATGACCATCCCGGAAGAGCGTCAGGCCTTCACCTTCTACGGCAAACGTTTCGTCGTGATGAAGCGGGAGAAAAACCGCATCACCAAGCTGCGCATCCGCCCCGCGCAGGAAGACGACACAAAACCGGTGTGATCCGTTTGGATTGCCTGCGCCTTATACCCATATAGGCTGCTGTGCCGCTACCAGCGGGTGGGTTCACCAGGTGCCGCCGGTTCGACGGCCAGCGCGTGCAGGCCGGCATCGAGCTCCGGTTTCAACAGATCGGTGATCGCCCGGTGGCGCGCCAGGCGGGAGAGGCCGGCAAATTTAGTCGAAACGATCCTCACCCGCATGTGGGTTTCGCCGGTGCCCGTGATGTCAGGCTGGTGGCCGGCATGCAGATGGCTTTCGTCGATGACGCTCAAGCGTTCGGGCGCGAAGGCTTCGATAAGTTTTTCTTCGATGCGGGTCCGCAGGGTCATCATCCGGTCTTGCTGCTTCGCGAAAAGGGTTCCCACCAAGCCAGCAACATTCCCATTTGTCAATTCTTGTTGTCGCCTCGCGACAGCCCCATAATTAGCGCCGCCATGAGACTTGATTCAAAATACTTCGATCGCATCCGCACACGCCGCAAGCGCGAGCAGGAGACAGAGCAGGCGCCGCCTACCTGTCAATGGGACGGCTGCGATAAGAAAGGTGCGCATCGCGCTCCTGTCGGACGCAATGCGGAAGGCCAGTTCTTTTTGTTCTGCTTCGAGCACGTCAAGGAATACAATAAGGGCTATAATTATTTCTCCGGCCTTTCGGACGGCGAGATCGCGCGCTACCAGAAAGAGGCGATCACCGGCCATCGACCGACATGGACCGTCGGCGTCAATAAGTCGGCCAAGGACAGCCCGTTGCATTCCGAGGTGCGCTCCGGCGCCTACTCGCGCGTTCGCGATCCCTTCGGCTTCGTCAAGGAAGGCGGCAAGGGCAGCGGGCCGCGCTTTCCCCAGGCGCGCAAGCTGAAATCGCTCGAAAGCAAAGCCTTCGACACGATGGGTCTCCACGCCAACGCGACCTCGGCGGAGATCAAGAGCCGCTACAAGGAGCTGGTCAAGAAGCACCATCCGGATGCCAATGGCGGCGACCGCGGCTCGGAAGAGCGTTTCCGCGCCGTCATCCAGGCGTATCAATTGTTGAAGCAGAACGGTTTTTGTTAATTCCCGTCCTTGCTCTTGGGCTTCAATCGGGTATGGTCCAAATCGGCTGAGGCCGCAGGCAAACGCGGCTCCTATCTGCGTGTTTTCCCGACATCGCCTCGGCCGACCTTCCGGACGCGGCGTTTCTTGTCCGGGACTCTTTCAAGAATGCTCGCACGCGGTCATCATCCCGCCGAGGTTTCGTTTCAGTCCCGGAGAAGTATCGCCGACGTTCCGACCTGGACGGGCGCGGAATAAAATCGCGGCGTCACGGTTGCGACATGGCCTGAGACAGTTTGGCCGGGTGGCTTCACCCGCCTTGGAGACATGATGAGCAAGATCGACCTCGATAT
The DNA here is from genome assembly GCF_050587665.1 of Rhizobium sp. Nf11,1. Classification (NCBI taxonomy): domain Bacteria; kingdom Pseudomonadati; phylum Pseudomonadota; class Alphaproteobacteria; order Hyphomicrobiales; family Rhizobiaceae; genus Rhizobium; species Rhizobium sp. Nf11,1. The sequence continues at coordinate 155,855 of NZ_JBOBHU010000014.1, forward strand.
TTCAGAACTGCCCGACACTACCGTTTCGGTCCGCGAGACCTTCGGCATCGATTCCGACATCCGCGTTCCTGCCTACAGCAAGGGTGACGCCTATGTGCCGGATCTCGATCCCGACTACCTGTTCGACCGCGAGACGACGCTCGCCATTCTCGCAGGCTTCGCGCATAACCGCCGCGTGATGATCTCCGGCTATCACGGCACGGGCAAATCCTCGCATATCGAGCAGGTGGCGGCGCGCATCAACTGGCCCTGCGTGCGCATCAACCTCGACAGCCATGTCAGCCGTATCGATCTCGTCGGCAAAGACGCGATCGTCGTCAAGGACGGGCTGCAGGTCACCGAGTTCAAGGACGGCATCCTGCCTTGGGCCTATCAGCACAATGTCGCGCTCGTCTTCGACGAATATGATGCCGGCCGTCCCGACGTGATGTTCGTCATTCAGCGCGTCCTGGAATCGTCAGGCCGCCTGACACTGCTCGACCAGAGCCGCGTCATCCGGCCGCATCCGGCTTTCCGCCTGTTTGCGACTGCAAACACGATCGGCCTCGGTGACACCACCGGCCTTTATCACGGCACGCAGCAGATCAACCAAGCGCAGATGGACCGCTGGTCGATTGTCACGACGCTGAACTACCTGCCGCATGATCACGAAGTGAATATCGTCGCCGCCAAGGTGAAGAGCTTCGGCAAGGACAGGGAAGGGCGTGAGATCGTCTCGAAGATGGTCCGCGTTGCCGATCTGACGCGCGCCGCCTTCATGAACGGCGATCTTTCGACCGTCATGAGCCCGCGCACGGTCATCACCTGGGCCGAGAATGCCGAAATCTTCGGCGATCTCGCCTTTGCCTTCCGCGTCACCTTCCTCAACAAGTGCGACGAGCTGGAGCGCCCGCTGGTCGCCGAGCACTATCAGCGCGCCTTCGGCGTGGAGCTGAAGGAAAGTGCTGCCAACATCGTCCTCGGAGCCTGAGGCCCGACCGATCATGGCAGCTCGCGGTGACAATTCGAAAGCAAAGCCCGGTGCGCCCGTCGACGTCGAGCCGTTGCGCCGGGCGATATCCGGCTGCGTCCGCTCGATCGCCGGCGACGGCGATGTCGAAGTGACCTTCGCCAACGAACGGCCTGGTATGACCGGCGAGCGCATCCGGCTGCCGGAGCTTTCCAAGCGGCCGACGGCGCATGAGCTGGCGGTCACCCGCGGGCTAGGCGATTCCATGGCATTGCGCCTCGCCTGCCATGACGAGAAGATGCATACGACGATGGCGCCGCAGGGCTCCGACGCCCGAGCGATCTTCGATGCGGTCGAGCAGGCGCGTGTCGAATCGATCGGGACGCTGCGCATGGAGGGCGTGGCGGCGAACCTGCGTTCCATGACGGAAGAGAAATATGCCAAGGCGAATTTCACCGGCATCGAGCGCCAGGAAGACGCGCCGATCGGCGAAGCCGTCGCCATGATGGTGCGCGAGAAGCTGACCGGCCAGCGTCCGCCTGCCTCCGCCGGCAAGGTGCTCGATCTCTGGCGCGGTTTCATCGAAGACAAGGCGGGGGCTGAACTCGGTAACCTGTCGGGTGCGATAAACGACCAGCAGGCCTTCGCCAAGGTCGTCCGCAACATGCTGTCGGCGATGGAAATGGCCGAGGAGTATGGCGACGACGACAGCGAAGCTGACAATGACGATCAGTCGGAGCAGGAAGACCAGCCGAGCGGCGAGGAGCAGGACCAGGACGAGGTCGACGAGGATGCCGGCACCGATGCCGCCCCGGTCGAGGACAGCGAGGTTTCCGACGAGCAGATGGAGGACGGCGAGACTGAAGGCGCCGAAATCTCCGACGACGACATGATGGAAGAGGGCGAGGACGATTCGGAAACGCCTGGCGAGACCCGCCGCCCGAACACGCCTTTTGCCGATTTCAACGAAAAGGTCGATTATCACGTCTATACCGAAGAGTTCGACGAGATCATCACCGCTGAGGAACTCTGCGACGCCGCCGAGCTTGAGCGCCTGCGCGCCTTTCTCGACAAGCAACTGGCGCATCTGCAGGGCGCGGTCGGGCGCCTTGCCAACCGGCTGCAGCGCCGCCTGATGGCACAGCAGAACCGCTCCTGGGATTTCGATCTGGAGGAGGGCTATCTTGATACGGCCCGGCTACAACGCATCATCATCGACCCGATGCAGCCGCTCTCCTTCAAGATGGAGCGGGACACGCAGTTCCGCGATACGGTCGTCACCCTGCTCATCGACAATTCCGGCTCCATGCGCGGCAGGCCGATCACGGTAGCCGCCACCTGCGCCGACATTCTCGCCCGCACGCTGGAGCGCTGCGGCGTTAAGGTCGAGATTCTCGGCTTCACCACGAAAGCCTGGAAGGGCGGGCAGGCGCGTGAAACCTGGCTTGCCGGCGGCAAGCCGCAGACGCCGGGTCGTCTCAACGACCTTCGCCACATTGTCTACAAATCGGCCGACGCGCCGTGGCGGCGGGCACGCGCCAATCTCGGGCTGATGATGCGCGAAGGCCTGCTCAAGGAAAACATCGACGGCGAGGCGCTGATCTGGGCGCATAACCGCCTGCTCGCCCGCCGTGAACAGCGCCGCATTCTGATGATGATCTCGGACGGCGCGCCGGTCGACGATTCGACGCTGTCCGTCAATCCGGGCAATTATCTCGAGCGGCATCTGCGCGCCGTCATCGAGCAGATCGAGACGCGCTCGCCCGTCGAACTGCTGGCAATCGGCATTGGTCACGATGTAACGCGCTACTATCGCCGCGCCGTGACGATCGTCGATGCGGACGAGCTTGCAGGCGCGATGACCGAACAGCTCGCCTCGCTCTTCGAAGATCAATCCGCCCAGCCTCGCGGCGGCCGGTTACGCCGTGCCGGCTGACGCGGGAAGGAAACATATCGAATGATGGTCAAGCGCCTGTGCCGCGCGGCATCAATCTCGCTCTGCCTGGTAGGGGGAGCTTCCGCGGCGATGGCCGGCGACGAAATACCCATAATTAGCCGGCAAATTACCGATTACAGGATCGGATCGTCGGAGACGACGTTCGGCTCGCTGGAATTCCTCGGCGGGCTGGAGATGGTTTCCAGCCGAGCGTTGTTCGGCTCGCTTTCCTCCATCCGTTTCCGTCAGGACCAGAAACACTTCATCGTCGTGCTCGATACCGGCCAGTGGCTGACCGGCAGCATCGAGCGCGATGCGAGGGGCAGGCTTTCAGGCCTTTCTCAGGTCGAGATCACCCCGATGAAGAACCGCGCCGGCCGCAGCCTCGAGGGCAAGGGCTATATGGATGCCGAGGGCGTGGCGCTCGATGGCGACCGGATATTGATCTCTTTCGAGCAAAATCATCGCGTCGACGTTTATCCCGATCCCGGCTTTGCCGCATCGCGCGCGACCGCTACCCTGCCGATCCTTATCCCGCGCAAGATGCTGAGCGACAATCGCGGTATCGAAACCGTAGCCGTGGCACCCGCCTCCAGTCCGTTGAAGAGCGGCGTGGTCATCGTCTCCGAGCGCGGTCTCGACAGCGAGGGCAATCGGATGGCGGCTATTCTCAGCGGCCCGCTGAAAGGGCTGTTCTCGATCAAACGCGATGGCAGCTTCGACGTCACCGACGGTGCTTTCCTGCCGGACGGCGACCTGCTGCTCCTGGAGCGGCGCTTCAACATGGCCGAAGGCATCGGCATGCGGCTTCGGCGCATCAAAGGCGCCGATATCCGGCCGCAGGCCGTCGTTGATGGCGAGTTGCTGCTCGAAGGCAATTTCAACTCGCAGATCGACAATATGGAAGGGCTTGACGTGTTTCAGGCCGCCGACGGCACGACCCATATCATCATGGTGTCGGACGACAACCATTCGATCCTGCAGCGCAATCTGATGCTGGAATTCCGGCTCTCCGATAGCCGCATGCTCAGCGCGGCGTCAGATTGACGTCACATGTCCCGGCTATGCCATTGTCGCGTCGAGAGCAGCTTTCGGAGGGACAATCATGGTGCATATTCATATCATGGGTGCATCCGGTTCCGGCACGACTTCGCTCGGTCATACGCTTGCCGAACGACTCGATATCGCCCATCTCGATACTGACGATTTCTTCTGGCTGCCGACCGACCCGCCATTCACGACGCCGCGTGACGCCGACGAACGCATTCGGCTGCTGCTTGCAGAAGCGGCACGGCATGACGGCTGGGTCCTCTCCGGATCGGCGCTGAAATGGGCGAGGCAGATCGAGCCGTTCTATGAACTGATCGTGTTTCTCAGGATCGAGCCGGAGCTGCGGATGGCGCGGATCCGCGCGCGGGAGATTGCCCGCTACGGAGACAGGATCGGGCCTGGCGGTGACATGGAAATCAAAAGCGGGGAATTCATGGAATGGGCGGCAAGTTACGACACGGCCGGTCCGGAACGCCGCAGTCTTGCAGCGCATGAGCAATGGCTGGAAACGCAGACGGCCCCGGTCCTGCGGCTTGATTCGTCACGAGAGATCGATGATCTGGCTGCAGAGGTTCTGCTGCATCCCGCAATCGCCGCCGGCGCGGTCCGGCAGCGCCGTTGAAAGGCTTTAGCTGACGCGTGCGGGCTGCATCGGCCGCAGCACGTTCATCAGCGCGCCATAAGGCAGCAGCATCACGAGGCCGACGATCATCTTGACGGCGAAATCGCCGATCGCCCAGGAAATCCAGCGCGGGGCCTCTATGGCGAAGATGCCGAGGACAGGAGCTGCTTCGAGCGCAAAGGGCTCGTTCGGGCCGAGGAAGACGAAAAACGCGGCAAAGGACAACGAGAAGAACATCACCGTGTCGAGCGCCGAGCCGATCAGCGAGCCCAAGAGCGGCGCGCGCCACCAGGCCTGGCGGCGAAGGCGGTTGAAGACGGCGATATCGAGCAACTGACCGGCGAGATAGGCCGAGCCGGAGGCGATGGCGATGCGTGGCACCGAGGTGAAGAAGGACAGCGTCACGCCGACGACGAAGCCGGCAAAAACGACCTTGCGGGCTGCCTGCGGGCCGAACTGACGATTGGTCAGATCGGTGATCAGGAAGGCGATCGGATAGGAGAAGGCGCCCCAGGTCAGGATGTCGGCCAAGTTGATGCCCGCGACTTCGGCGTTCAGCGGAAACTGGACGAGGAAGTTGGAGGCGACGACGACAAGCGTCATCAGTGCGACATAGGCAAGCGTATAGCGGGTCTTCAGCATTTTTTTATCCTGGGTGATGCCACCAGTTGGAGTGCCCAGGCAAAGCAAAAGGCTTGTCCGGCATCATCCGTTCAAGCCTTTTGAAGCCGTATGAAAGAAGGTCAGAAGCTTACGCAGCAGCGGCTTCGGCGGTCTTCTTGACGATCTGACGGCGCAGCAGGCGCGCGCGCATCGACAGTTCGTTTTCGCTTGCCTTGATCAGGAAGGCATCGAGGCCGCCACGATGTTCGACGGAGCGAAGAGCCGCAGCCGAAACGCGAAGACGGTAACGCTGGTTGAGAGCGTCGGAGATCAGCGTTACCTGGCACAGGTTCGGCAGGAACCGGCGCTTGGTCTTGTTGTTGGCATGGCTGACATTGTTACCAGTCAGGACGGCCTTGCCGGTCAATTCGCACACGCGGGACATTGAACACCTATTCTTGTTTTTCTCGGGCCATCGAATTGCTATCCCCGGCAAAACCGGGCTCGCAATCCAACAGGCATGATTGGAAAGTTGCGGTTCTATAGTCAGAGAGGCTGCGCGCGTCAAGCCAAACCTTGGCCTTTCCCGCAATTCTGTCAAAAAGCTGCTGTTTTCTTCTCTTTACGGCAGGAGTATAGAGCGTTCGGCAGGGCTGCCGGCGCGCGGCAAGACAAGGCTTCACTCATGGCTCATTCGGGCAGACGCATTTTCATTTCGGCCATCGCCGCACTCCTTGCCATACCGGCATCGGCGGCCGAAATCCAGCATCAGACCGTCTATCGGGTGACGCTTGCCGGCCTGCCGATCGCGCGTGCGGCGTTTCTGACGCAGATCGAGGACGATCACTCTTACAAGATTGCCGGCGATATCAAATCCGCCGGGCTTGCCGATCTCGTCAAGACGATCTCGGCAAAGACCAGCGTCACCGGCGTCGTCCGTAACGATCGGCTGCAGGCGCTGAAATATTCGCTCTATTACAAGAGCGGCAAGAAGGCCCGCGTCTACGAGGTCAGCTACCGCAACGGCAACATCATCTCGGCAACGACGACGCCGCCGCCGAAACGGCCGAAGAACTGGATCGACGTCACGCCGGGCGACATGCGTTCGGTGCTCGATCCGATCTCGGGCCTTGTTTTCACCGGGGATACCAAGGTCTGCGCGCAGACGCTGCCGATCTTCGACGGTGAGACGCGCATGGACCTCGTGCTTTCGCCGAAAGGCGACGAGGATTTTTCGACCGACGGCTTCAAGGGCAAGGCGGTCGTCTGCGGCGTGCGCTTCGTGCCGCGCTCCGGCTACAAAAAAGGCCGCAAGGACATCGACTATCTCAGCAAGAGCGACCGCATGGAGATCTGGTTTGCCAAGTCGGAGGCGGCCAATGTATATGCTCCGGTCTATGTGCGCATTCCCACGGAATATGGAATGGTGACGATCACTGCCGTCAAATATGGCAGTGTCAGCTGACGGAGCTTTCGCCTCCGTGAAGGGGGACAGGTGAAGCTTCGTGCGACGGTGGTCGGTTTTACGGCTATTCTGATGTGGTCGTTCCTGGCACTGCTGACGGCCGGCTCCGGAAAGATGCCGCCCTTCCAGCTTTCGGCCGTCTGCTTTGCGATCGGCAGCATTCCCGGCCTCGTCATGCTTGTCCTCAATCCGGCGCGGTTGGCGTTGCTGAAGCAGCCGCCAAAGGTCTGGATAACCGGTATTGCAGGCTTGTTCGGCTATCATTTCCTCTATTTCACCGCGCTCAGGAACGCGCCGGCGGTGGAGGCGGGACTGATCGCCTATCTCTGGCCGCTCTTGATCGTGGTCGGCTCAGCGCTGCTGCCGGGCGAACGGTTGCGCTGGTATCACGTGGCGGGCGCGCTTGCCGGGCTTTGCGGCACCTTCCTGATCGTCGGCCGCAACGGCATCGATTTTGACGGCGCCTACGCGATCGGTTATGGGGCTGCCTTCCTCTGCGCCTTCACATGGTCGGGCTATTCGCTGCTGACCAGACGTTTCGACGCCGTCTCCACAGATGTCGTCACCGGTTTCTGCCTTGCAACCTCCATCCTGTCCTTCTTCAGCCATCTCTGCCTGGAGGCGACCGTCTGGCCGGAAACCAGCCTCGAATGGGCCGCCGTCGTCGGGCTCGGCCTCTTCCCGGTCGGGGCGGCTTTCTATGCCTGGGATTACGGCGTCAAGAATGGCGATATCCAGATTCTCGGCGCGGCAAGTTATGCCGCGCCGCTGCTTTCGACGCTCATCCTGACGTTGTTCGGATTTGCCGAGCCGAGCTGGCGCATTGCTCTCGCCTGCCTGCTCGTCACCGGTGGAGCGGTGCTCGCCGCCCAGGAAATGTTCCGCCGCAAAATTCCGGCGCAATCTGCGGCAGCGGAGTAGCCCTCAGTCGCCCGGCTTCCAATCCGCCGGCGCCATCTCAAAGCTCGAAAATTCGAAGCCGGGCGAGACAGTGCAGCCGACCAGGGTGAAGTCGCCGAGCGGTTCGGCCGATTGCCACCAATTGGCGGGGATGATTGCCTGCGGCCGCTCGCCGGCGGCAAGGTCTGTTCCGAGCGTCAGGGTTTCGCTTGTCATCCCGTCCTGCGAGCGGTGCAGCGCCAGCGGCGCACCCGCGTGATAATGCCAGACCTCGACCGCGTCATGGACGCGATGCCAGTGCGAACGCTGTCCTTTTGTCAGCAGATAATAGATCGCCGTCGAATGGCCGCGCTCTCCACCCGCCGTGTCGCGGAACGTCTGCACGTACCAGCCGCCTTCGGGATGCGGCTGCATGCCGAGCTCGCGAATGATCTTCTCAGGCGACATCAGAAATTGTCCTTGCGCTTGCGGATCTCGGCAAAGACCTCCTCATTCGTCTTGCCTTCCATGATCAGATTGCGGCGGATCGCGGGATCGGCGGCGCGCAGAAACGGGTTGGTTTCCTTTTCCAGCCCGAGCGTCGTGGGGATGGTGAATTTGCCTTCGGCGCGCCGAGCTTCGATCTCGGCAGCGCGGCTTTTCAGGCGCTCATTGTCGGGATCGACCGTCAGTGCGAAGCGGGCGTTGGACAATGTATATTCGTGGCCGAAATAGACAGCGGTCTCGTCCGGCAGCACCGCGAGCTTCTGCAGGGAATGCCACATGTCGGCGGCGGGGCGTTCGAAAAGGCGGCCGCAGCCGAGGGCAAACAGGGTGTCGGCGGCAAAGAGCAGCTTGTCGTCGACGAAGTGATAGCAGATGTGACCGGCGGTGTGACCGGGGGTCTCAATGACCTTGACCGTGTGATCGCCGAAAAGAAAGCTGTCGCCATCGGCCATCGTTCGGTCGAGACCGGGAATGGCGATGGCCTCGTTGATCGGGCCGATGATCTCGCAGCCGAACTGCTCCTTCAGCGTCAGGTTTGCGGCGACATGATCGGTGTGGTGATGCGTGGTGAAGATGTGGGTGATCTTCCAGCCGCGGCGTGTTGCCGCTTCCAGGATCGGCGCCTCCTCCGGCGCATCGATCGACGCGGTAAATCCTGTCTCCGGATCGTGCACGAGCACGCCGAAATTGTCGGTGCGGCAGAGAAAAACGTCTAATTCCAAAGGTTTCATCTTCAAACAATCCCTTGTCCCACGACTCTCGCGGGAATGTAGAGACTCCGGCCTTGAAGTCCAACCGCCCGCTGATAACATTTATCGCGATGCACGCAGATATCGTCGACCTACGTCAATTCTATCACTCCGACCTCGGGCGTCTTGCCGAGCAGTCGATCGCCATGGCGCTCTCGTCGCTCTGGGTGCGCCTGCCGCAGGAGCGTCTCGTCGGGCTCGGTTATGCCGTGCCTTTCCTCGATCGCTTCCAGGCCGATACCGAACGCACCTTCGCCTTCATGCCGGCCGGACAGGGGGCGGTGAACTGGCCGATGGGCTCGCTGTCGTCGACGACGCTGATTTTCGATGAGGAACTACCGCTGCCGGATTCCTCAATCGACCGGGTGCTGATGGTGCATTCGCTCGAGTTCGCGGAAAGCCCGCGCGAGACGCTGAAAGAGCTTTGGCGGGTGCTGGCACCGGGCGGGCGGCTTGTTATCGTGGTGCCGAACCGGCGCGGGGTCTGGGCCCGCATGGAACACACGCCCTTCGGCTCGGGCCGGCCCTATTCCCGCGGTCAGCTGACGCATCTGCTGCGCGAGACGAATTTCACGCCGGGTGCGACCGCCGAAGCGTTGTTTTTTCCGCCCTCGAAACTCAGAACCATCCTGCGCCTTCGCCGCGCCTTCGAGCGGATCGGCCGCACTTTATGGCCAGCCTTTTCGGGTGTCATCATCGTCGAGGCGCAGAAGCGGCTCTATCAGGGGTTGCCGGTCGCCGCCCGCGCCTCCCGCCGTGTCTTCGTGCCCGTTCTCGCGCCGCACGGCGTACCGACCACACGCAACAGCTGAAGAGCGTGGGACAATTCTCCGGTTGCTTGTGTCGCGCCCATGCCTCTCGACAACAATCACATTCCGCTTTAATGCCACTTGGTCATTTTCCGGAAAATCCAAGGTCGACCCATGAGCGTTGAGATGAGCAAGCCCGTTCCACGTCCCGGTATTCTCGATATCGCATCCTATGTGCCGGGCAAGGAACATGCGCCGGGTGTCGCCCGCGTTTACAAGCTCTCCTCCAACGAGACGCCGCTCGGCGCCAGCCCGAAGGCGATAGAGGCCGTCAAGGCAGCTGCCGACAATCTGGGACGTTATCCCGACGGGCAGGCGGTCGAACTGCGCGAGGCGATCGCCGCTGTACATGGCCTCAATCCGGCAAACATCCTCTGCGGCAATGGTTCCGACGAGCTGCTCGGCCTGTTGTGCCATGTCTATCTGGGCGCCGGTGACGAAGGCATCATCACCGAGCACGGCTTCCTTGTCTACAAGATCCAGATCATGGGCACGGGCGCCATGCCCGTCATCGTCAAGGAGAAGGACTATACCGTCGACGTCGACGCGATCCTGGCGGCGGTGACGGAAAGGACGAAGATCGTCTTCATCGCCAATCCCGGCAATCCCACCGGCACATACGTTCCCGTCAGCGAGATCCGCCGCCTGCAGGCCGGCCTGCCGAAGCATGTCGTCCTCGTGCTCGATGCGGCCTATGCCGAATATGTACGCCGCAACGATTATGAAGCCGGCATCGAGGTCGTATCGTCCAGTTCCAACGTGGTGATGACCCGCACCTTTTCGAAGGCCTACGGTCTTGCGGCTCTGCGCGTGGGCTGGATGTATGCGCCAGTGGAGATCGTCGACGCCGTAAACCGTGTGCGCGCTCCGTTCAACCTGAATGCGGCCGCGATCGCCGCCGGTGCCGCGGCCATCCGCGACCAGGCCTTCGTCCAGCAGGCCGTCTCTTTCAACCAGATGTGGGTGGAGACGCTCACGGAGGCTCTCGAAGCGATCGGGCTGAAAGTGACGCCGTCCGTCGCCAATTTCGTCCTTATCCACTTCCCCGATATCGACGGAAAGCGCGCGGCCGATGCCGACGAGCTTTTGACGAGCCGCGGTTATATTCTCCGCGCCGTGCGCAGCTACGGCTTTTCCAATGCGCTGCGCATGAGCATCGGTCCGGAAGAGGCCAATCGCGGCGTCATTGCCACGCTGCGTGAGTTCATGGGACGGCAGGCATGAGCGTGCTGTTCGATCGCATCGCGCTGATCGGCATCGGCCTGATTGGCTCTTCGCTCGCCCACGACATCAGGCGGCTCGGGCTTACCAAGGAGATCGTCGTTGCGACACGCAGCGCCGAGACGTTGAAGCGCGCCGAAGAGCTCGGTCTCGGCGACCGCTATACGACCTCTTCGGCCGATGCTGTTCGAGATGCCGACCTCATCATCGTTTCGGTTCCGGTCGGCGCTTCGGAAAGCGTGGCGAAGGAAATCGCCGGCAATCTCAAGCCCGGCGCTATCGTCACCGATGTCGGTTCCACCAAAGCATCCGTCATCGCGCAGATGCAGCCGCATATGCCCGACAATGTGCATTTCATCCCCGGCCATCCGCTGGCCGGCACGGAAAAATCCGGCCCGGATGCCGGTTTCCCCGGCCTCTTCGAAGGCCGCTGGTGCATCTTCACGCCGATTGCCGGCACCGACGAGACGGCGCTGAAGCGGCTGCGCGGCTTCTGGGAAGCGCTTGGATCGAAGGTCGACGAGATGGATGCGGAGCATCACGACAAGGTGCTCGCGATCGTTTCGCACCTGCCGCATATCATCGCCTACAACATCGTCGGCACCGCCGACGATCTGGAGACGGTGACGGAGTCCGAGGTTATCAAATATTCGGCCTCCGGCTTTCGCGATTTCACCCGCCTTGCCGCTTCTGACCCGACGATGTGGCGCGACGTCTGCCTGCACAATCGCGATGCGATCCTCGAAATGCTGGCGCGCTTCTCAGAAGATCTCGCCTATCTGCAGCGCGCGATCCGCTGGGGTGAAGGCGACAAGATTTTCGAACTCTTCACTCGCACGCGCGCCATCCGCCGCTCGATCATCCAGGCCGGCCAGGATGTCGACGCCCCCGATTTCGGCCGCCCCCACGCGCTGGATAAGAAGTAGATTCTCGCGATGGTGGAGGTGGCGAGCGCAAGTCAGGCGGATATCGACTGGCTGGCTCGCGAGGATGCCACTGCAGGCAAGGTGTGGGTATCGCGATGCGTCGCGCTTGGCGAATATCTCGTTGCCAGGGAGGCCGGCGAGATCGTCGGCTTCCTGCGCTTCTCCCGCTTCTGGGGCAGGGTTCCCCATATGGAGATGATCCGCGTTCTGCCCGGCCATCGCCGGTCGGGCGTCGGCACCGCGCTGTTTCTCGCCTGGGAAAGAGCCATGCGCGGCGAGGGCGCTCGGCTGCTGATGACGTCGAGCGAATGCGATGAGAGCCGGCCGCAGGACTGGCATCGGCGTAACGGATTTACAGAAACCGGTGCGCTCGAGCTGCCTGGTCTGCAATCGGTGCCTGAGGTTTTTTTTATCAAGCGGATTGACCTTCCCAGCACTC